>JACWEC010000040.1 GCA_014653725.1 Pelagibacterales bacterium SAG-MED32
CTAATTCAGAATATGAAGCACTAAGAAAATTAAAAGCAATTTCAAAAAAAAATAAAATTTATTCCAATTTTATTGGCATGGGTTATTATGGAACTTACACACCATATGTAATTTTAAGAAATATATTAGAAAATCCTGGTTGGTACACTTCGTACACACCCTATCAGCCTGAAGTAGCACAAGGAAGATTAGAGATGTTATTAAACTTTCAACAAATGATTGTTGATTTTACAGGTATGGATATTGCAAATGCATCTTTACTTGACGAAGGAACGGCAGCAGCTGAGGCTATGGGTTTAAGTCATAGGCTTAATAAAAGCGATAACAATTTAGTTTTTGTTTCAGAGAATTGTCATCCACAAACAATTGATGTTATTCAAACAAGAGCTGAACCAATGGGTTTAAAAGTATTAGTTGGCAATGAAGATAAAGCTTTAGATAATTTGAAAGAAGATATTGTTTGTGGAATTCTACAGTACCCTGGAACTTTGGGAGATATTAAAGATCCTAGTGAGGCAATAAGTAAAATTCACAAGAGAAACGGTAAAGCGATTTTAGCATGTGATCTTCTAGCGCTTGCTAAGCTAAAAACACCAAGAGAACTTGGGGCTGATATTGCAGTTGGTAGTTCTCAAAGGTTTGGTATTCCAATGGGTTATGGAGGACCTCACGCAGCATTTTTTGCAACCAAAGATGAATATAAAAGATCTATGCCAGGTAGAATTATTGGTGTTTCAGTTGATAGACATGGAAACAAGGCATACAGATTGTCACTTCAGACCAGAGAGCAACACATTAGAAGAGACAAAGCTACAAGTAATATTTGTACAGCCCAAGCTTTATTAGCAATTGTGTCAGCAGCATATGCTATTTATCATGGTCCAGATGGAATTAAAAATATTTCTGAAAGAGTATCTCAATTAGCAAAAAATTTTGGAGATAAAATAAAACAATCTGGATATGAACTATATTCAGATTATTTTTTTGATACTGTAACTATTATTACTAAAGATAAGACTGATCAAATTTTTAAAAATGCTTTAGATCAAAAAGTAAATATTAGAAAAGTAAATTCAGAAATGTTGTCAGTATCTTTTGATGAGAAAAAAAATGTTTATAGAGTAAATCAACTGTTAAAAATTTTTAATGCAGCAGAATCAATTAAAAAAGAAGACCCTACAGTAAGTCTACCCAAATCCCAAACAGAAATATAATGTTTTTTCAGAAACTGAAGCATAGAAATTTGTACCTACAATTAAGAATGGGGTAGAAATTATCGCAAAATAGATACCTTTTTTCCAAAATATATTTTTCCGATAATAATACATCCTTGAAACATTTGAAAATAAAACAAAAACTGACATTAGAGGCACTAACAATTTTATAGGTATAAAAGGTGACACTAATAAACCAAGGGTCATACCTCCTCCATATCCAGATATTCCTGAAACAACAGATGCAAAAAAAGCAGTTAATATTAATATTGTAAGCTCAATTACTCCAAGACTTGCAAATAACGCACCTATGTCGAAATCAGTTTCCATTAGAGATTAAAAATTTATTTTAGAAAAATCTGGTTTAGTAAATAGGGTTTCAATAAAACTATTTAAATTTTTTTTATTTTCTTCTGAAATTTTAGAATAATTTAAATTAGCATTGTACTTTTTATCGATATCATCTTTAGTTAATGGCTCCTTAATGCCTCCTCTAAAGCAAGGTTGATGCTCAGTAAATTCATTTTCTGAAGTTTTACAAATTAATGTCCCAGTGTAATTTTTTGGATATTCATTATTTGGATCTATTTCATAATTTACTTTACTAGCTAAATTTAAAATTTCTTTATCATTAATACTTTTTTCATTGAATTCGTTTAAACCTGCATCTCCCCTAATAAATCCTACTGCAACACAATAGGGTACAGAAAATTTAGCTGAATATGGTGTTGATGGATTCTTTTTCTCTTTCAAGGGTTCCCATAATCTGTGGACAGTACCTTCCCCAACTTTTGCAGTAATAGATGAAATATTATTTAAATTTTTGATTT
>JACWEC010000041.1 GCA_014653725.1 Pelagibacterales bacterium SAG-MED32
AAACGTAAATTGGCTATCCCCAGTAAAGATAAGAAAAACAATACTTGGAGGTTCCAATAAAATGATTGTTTATAATGATCTAGAACCAAGTGATAAAATAACCATATATAATAAAGGAGTGAATGTAGTAAAAAATCAACACAATTCATCTAATTTAATAAATTATAAGATTGGTGATACATTAATTCCAAGTTTAAAAAACAAAGAAGCTTTGTCAGAAGCTGTCCAGGCTTTCTATAAATCAATAAAAATTAAAGGCTACAAGTCAAAATCAAATGGCAATGATGGTTTAAATGTTGTTAATATTTTAGAAGCAGCGGATAAATCAATGGCTAAAAATGGGAAACCAATGAAGGTTAGCAGGTGAAAGTTCCTTATTTTGATCTCAAAAGACAGTATGCCTCAATTAAAGGGGAAGTTGAGTTAAACGTTATAAAATCCCTCAGGTCAACTCAATACAGTCTAGGGCCAGAAGTTGAATTATTTGAAAAAAATTACTCTAAATATGTTAATTCAAATTTTTGTACTGGCGTAAATACTGGAACAAGTGCTTTACATTTAGCGTTATTGTCCTGTGGCATAGGAGCAGGTGATGAAGTAATAACTGTATCTATGACATTTATTGCAACAGTTATGTCTATCACATATACAGGGGCAAAACCTGTATTTGTAGATGTATGTGAAGATACACAATTAATTAATTATAAAGAAATTGAAAAAAAAATAACCAGCAGAACGAAAGCAATTTTAGTTGTACATTTATATGGTCAGTGTGCAGAAATGAAACACATTATCAAAATTGCAAGAAAATATAAACTTAAAGTCATTGAAGATTCTTCACAAGCTCATGGTGCAAAACATTTTGAATTATATGCAGGCACTATAGGTGACGTAGGTACATTTAGCTTTTATCCAGGTAAAAATTTGGGCGCTGGCGGAGAAGGGGGAGCTATAACTACTAATGACAAAAAAATATTTAAGAAAGTAAACGAACTTAGAAATTGGTCTCAGCCAAAAAGATACTATCATAAAGAGATTTCTTACAACTACAGAATGGATGGAATACAAGCATCTATTCTAAACGTAAAACTAAAATATATAAAGAAATGGACATTAAGCAGAAGAAAGATAGCAGAGTATTACAAAAATAATTTAAACAATAAAAAATTTACCCTAACACATGAAAAATCACATAATTATCATGTTTATCATATATTTAGTATATTTAGCAAAAACACAAAGAAACTACAAAAATATTTAAATGCTAACGGGATAGGGACAAATTTTCATTATCCAGTTCCAGCTCATCTCCAAAAACCTTATCTTGATCTTGGCTACAATAAAAATGATCTTCCTTTTACAGAGCAAGTGTCTAAAAATCAATTATCGATACCTATTTTTCCTGAAATGAAAACGTCTGAAATTGAATACATTGTTAAAATTCTTAACAATTATTAATATGAAAATACTACATATTTCAAATTTTGGAGACAAGCACAATGGGAGGCTATATTGGAATCAATGTTTTAAAATTTCAAATGGATTTATAAGAAATGGACACTCAGTCTTAAATTTTAGCGATAGAGATAAATCTAGAGCATCATTAAGCAATAAAATTAACAATAATAGAAAATTGCAAGCTGATTTAATTGAAACAATTAATAATTTTAATCCTAACTTAATTGTAATGGGGCACGCAGATAGAATACATGTAGAGACGCTTGATAGAATAAGAAATGAAAATAGTAATATTAAGATTATTGAGTGGAATGTAGACAATCTTTTATTAGATAACACAAAAGAAAAGCTCATTAAGAGATCACCTTACTTAGACGGAATTTTCTCAACAACTTCAGATGAGATATTAAGTGAGTGCAAAGATAGAAATTTTGTCACATATTTCCCAAATATAGTAGATCGATCTATTGATCGACTTCGAATATTTAAGCAAGAAAAGCACAAGAATGATATTTTTTTTTGCT
>JACWEC010000042.1 GCA_014653725.1 Pelagibacterales bacterium SAG-MED32
ATAGATTTTGTGATACTTTAATTAATATTAAATCGGAAATAGAAATGATTAAGTCTGGTAAATTTGATAAAGTAGATAATCCAATTAAAAATGCACCCCATACTGATATTGAACTTTCGTCAGATGAATGGGACCACAAATATTCTAGACAGCAAGCAGCGTATCCTGCAAAATTCTTGAAAACAAATAAATTTTGGCCTCCAGTTGCGAGAGTAGATAATGTTTACGGAGATAAAAATATTTTTTGTACTTGTCCAAGTATGGACGAGTTTAAAGAAGATGCAGCATAAATAGTAATGAAAATTGCTGTTGTCGGCTCAGGAATTTCAGGTTTAAGTGCTGCATACTATTTATCTAAAAAACATCATGTAGATCTTTTTGAAAAAGAAGATCATTTTGGAGGCCATTCTCACACTATTGATTTAATGTTTGGTGAAAAAAAAGTTTCTGTTGATATCGGTTTTATTGTATTCAACTTTCAAACTTACCCAAATTTAATAAAGTTTTTTAAAGAAAATAATATTGAAATTGAAAAAAGCAATATGTCTTTTTCAGTTTCAGTTGACAACACCAATTTTGAATATTGCGGAAAAGGGATTAGTGGAATTTTTTCTAATAGATCAAATTTGTTTAATATGAAATTTTTAAAAATGTTTTTCGATATAGTTAAATTTTATAAAAAAAGTGATCAGGAAATTATTTTGAATGAAAAATTAACTTTGGGTGAATATCTTGAAAAGAATAAATTATCAAAACCATTTATTGATTATCATATAATTCCTATGGTTTCTGCTATTTGGTCTATGCCACCATTAGAGGCAAGTAAAATGCCAATTAGTTTTTTTTTAAAATTTTTCCAAAATCATGGTTTGTTTAAATTAAAAAATAGACCTCAATGGTATACGGTTTCTAATAGAAGTAGAACTTATGTTAATCAGATAATATCCAAAATTAGTGGTGAGCATTACAAAAATTATAAAGTTAAAAAAATAAAAAGAAAGTCGTCAGGTATTGATTTATACTATGGAGGTCAAAGTGAGTTTTTTGATTATGATAAAGTAGTTATAGCAACTCATGCAGACGAAGCATTAGAATTAATTGACAATCCAACAGATGAGGAGAAAAAAATTCTATCTAACTTTAGTTATAAAGAAAATATTGCATATATTCATACCGATGACAGAGCTATGCCTAAAAATAAAAGAGCTTGGAGTTCTTGGAATTCGTCTATTGATGATAAAGATATTGAGAAGAATTCCATTAGTTATTGGTTAAATCTTTTACAAAATCTAAAGTGTGAACAAGATATTTTTTTAACCTTAAATCCCTACTTTGATATTGATAAGTCTAAAATACTTAAAAAAGTAAGATTTACACACCCATATTACGATCAAAAAGCATTAGATACTCAACAAGAACTTTCTAAACTACAAAATCAGAAAGACTTGCTGTTTTGTGGAAGTTATTTTGGTTACGGATTTCATGAAGATGGAATAAAATCATCTATTGAAATGCTGAAAAACCTTAATGATTAATTCTTGTATTTACACTGGAACAGTGATCCACAAACGATTTAAACCTAAAGAACATTTCTTTAAATACAAAGTATTTTCGTTACTCCTAGATTTATCTGAACTAGAGAAATTAAGTAATAAAATAAGATTTTTTTCTTTAAATCGTTTTAATTTAATTAGTTTTCAAGAAAAAGATCATGGATTAAGAGATGGTTCATCTCTAACAGAATGGGTAAAAAAAAAACTTAGAACAAAATAATATTAATTCAGAAAATATTAAAATTAAACTTTTATGTTACCCAAGAATATTAGGATATGTATTTAATCCTCTTAGCATTTTTTTTGTTTATAATAATCAAGAACAACTAGTGTCAATTTTATATGAAGTAAAAAATACTTTTGGCGAACAACACACTTATGTATTTAGAGTCGATAATA
>JACWEC010000043.1 GCA_014653725.1 Pelagibacterales bacterium SAG-MED32
TTAAAAGAATACATGTCAAATTTTAAAGGCTGTGAACTTCATAAAAGCGCAACAAATATGGTCTTTTCAGATGGAAACCCAAGTGCAAAAATCATGCTTATAGGTGAGGCTCCAGGTCATGATGAGGATATTCAAGGGAAGCCCTTTGTTGGAAGAAGTGGCAAGCTGTTGGATAAAATGCTAGAGGCCATCGATCTAAATCGAGAAAAAGTTTACATTGCGAATATTGTTCCGTGGAGACCACCAAATAACAGAAGGCCAACAGACGAAGAGATTGAGATATGTTTACCAATGATAAAAAAGCATATTGAAATAGTAAATCCAAAAGCAATTTTGTTATTAGGAAGCACTGCTACTTATGCATTAATTAAAAATAATGAGGGGATTACCAAGATTAGAGGAAAGTGGTTAGATATAGAAATTAATAAAAAAAAGTATCCGATACTACCTACATTCCACCCAGCTTTCTTGTTAAGACAGCCAGCTCAAAAAAAGTTTTCTTGGGAAGATTTAAAAAGTTTAAAGAAAAAAGTAAAAATATAAATTGAAATTTGACCCTCAGAAATTAATTGCTTTTGAAAATAACTTTTCCTTACCCATTGCTGGCATTGATGAAGTTGGTAGAGGTCCACTTGCTGGTCCAGTAATTGCAGCAGCCGTAATACTTGATAGAAAAAATATTCCAGAAGGAATTAATGACTCTAAAAAAATTCCTAAAGCTAAGAGAATATTGTTAGCGGAAAAGATAAAAGAGAATAGTATTTATGCCTATGGAGCCGCATCCGAGATAGAAATAGATATGATCAATATCTTGCAAGCTTCATTATTAGCAATGAAAAGAGCAAGTGATGGACTATCAGTCGTTCCGAAAACAACACTTATCGATGGTAATTTCAAACCAGATATAAAAAACAACACCATTAGTATTATTAAAGGAGATAGTAAGTCTGTTTCGATTGCCGCAGCATCTATTCTTGCTAAAGTTTATAGAGACGAAATTATGCTTAAATATTCAAAGCAATTTCCAGAATATGGCTTTCAAACCAATTCAGGTTATGGAACAAAAGAGCACCTTTCAGCTCTAAAAAACTATGGAATTACCCCAATACATCGGAAATCTTTTAAACCTGTACACAATATATTGAATTAAAAAGATTATTTAAGTTATTGATTCTAAATACTATTGACCTGGATTCTATTTTGAATCATATTACCCGCTATGAAACCGGTCCATGAAAATACGGCAGTAAATTCTGACAACATTATCTGTGGCGAGACAATTGAAGAGCTAAAGAATCTTCCTGACAATAGTATTGATTTAGTATTTGCAGATCCTCCATATAACTTACAACTTGATCAAAATCTATACAGACCAAACAATTCAAAAGTTGATGCCGTAGACGATGAATGGGATCAATTTGAGAGCTTTGAAGAATATGATAAGTTTTCTCATGCCTGGCTTCAAGAAGCACAACGTGTATTAAAACCAACAGGTACAATTTGGGTTATTGGTTCCTATCATAATATTTTTAGGATTGGTTATATCATGCAGAACTTAGGTTATTGGATACTCAATGATGTTATATGGCAAAAAGCAAATCCAATGCCTAACTTTAGAGGCAAGCGTTTCACTAATGCTCATGAAACTCTAATTTGGGCGAGCAAAGATAAAAATTCTAAAAAATATACTTTTAATTACGATGCTATGAAGTCACTCAATGAAAATATGCAAATGCGTTCAGATTGGTATCTTCCGATATGTAGTGGTCATGAAAGGCTAAAAAATGATGAGGGTAAAAAGCTTCATCCTACACAAAAACCAGAGGGACTTTTGCACCGAATTATTATTTCTTCAACAAATAAGGGT
>JACWEC010000044.1 GCA_014653725.1 Pelagibacterales bacterium SAG-MED32
AATTTTCCCTCTCTTTGACATCTACATATCTGTTATCAGATCTAGAGTCGTAGTTATGATTACTTAAAGTTCGATCAAAAAACTCTTTAAAAATATAACCTGTTTCCATATTAGTTAAATCTCCAACAAATCCACAAATCTTTTCTTTTGATGAGTTTTCAAATTTTGATTTAATAATTTTAAACACTTCATCCCATGAAGCTTTTTCAAATTTGCCATTGTATTTGATAAAAGGTGTGTCTAATCTTTGATTTAATAAACCGTCACATGCATATCTTGTCTTGTCTGAAATCCATTCCTCATTAATGTCCTCATTGATTAAAGGTAAAACTCTTTTGACTTCCCAATCGTAGGTATCCACTCTGACATTTGATCCAACAGCATCCATTATATCTACAGTCTCTGTTTTTTTAAGTTCCCAAGGTCTTGCCTCGAATACGTAAGGTTTTGAAGTTAAAGCACCAACAGGACAAAGATCGATAACGTTTGCTGACAGTTCGGATTGCATTGATTGTTCCAAATATGTCGTAATTTGCATATCCTCACCTCTCCCGATTGCACCTAATTCAGATACTCCAGCAACTTCAGTGGCAAATCTCACACATCGTGTGCAATGTATACATCTCGTCATTTGAGTTTTTATAAGTGGTCCCATATATTTTTCTGGAACAGATCTTTTATTTTCTTTAAATCTTGATTTGTCTACACCATAAAACATAGATTGATCCTGAAGATCACACTCACCTCCTTGATCACACACTGGACAATCTAAAGGATGGTTAGCTAGAAGAAATTCCATAACTCCCTTTCTAGCTTTTTCAACAAAAGCAGTATTAGTTTTAATATTCATTCCCTCGGCTGCGGGCATTGCACAAGAAGCAATTGGTTTAGGAGATTTTTCCATTTCAACTAAACACATTCTACAATTACCTGCGATAGATAATTTTTCGTGATAACAAAATCTAGGAATTTCTGCTCCAGCTTTTTCACACGCTTGTAAGACTGTTAGACCATCTTCTACTTCTACCTCAATGTCATTTACTTTTAATTTAGGCATTTTTTTTATCTAATAAATGTTGGTCAACTAAGTAAGGAATATTATTTTTTTTCTGTACAATTGGATCTAAATTGTTTCTTTCCTCAATTTCTTTTTTAAAATGTCTTAACAATCCCTGTACTGGCCAAGAAGATCCTTCTCCAAATGCACAAATTGTATGTCCAGCAATTTGGTTTGTTACATCACCTAACATTTCTACCTCATCTTTAGTAGCGTCTCCTTTTGCCATTCTTTCTAACATTCTCCACATCCAACCAGAACCTTCTCTACATGGAGTGCATTGACCACAACTTTCATGTTTGTAAAATCTGGCTATTCTTGCCATACATTTAATAATGTCTTGATCTTTGTTAATAACAACAATTCCTGCAGTGCCTAATCCACTTTTTTCAGCCATTAGCGAGTCAAAGTCCATTGTTAACGTTTCACATTTTTCTTTTGGTATTAAAGGCATTGATGATCCACCTGGAATTACTGCTTGTAAGTTGTCCCATCCACCAATTACTCCACCAGCATGAACTTCTATTAACTCTTTTAATGGTATGTTCATCTCTTCCTCTACATTGCATGGGTTATTTACATTACCCGATATACAAAAAATTTTTGTACCAGTATTTTTTTCTCTTCCTAATGAGGAAAACCACTTTCCACCTCTTCTAAGAATTGTTGGCACAACAGCAATAGTTTCAACATTGTTAATAATTGTTGGACAACCATAAAGTCCAATCAATGCCGGAAAAGGAGGTTTTAATCTTGGTTGTCCTTTTTTGCCTTCTATACTTTCAAGTAAAGCTGTTTC
>JACWEC010000045.1 GCA_014653725.1 Pelagibacterales bacterium SAG-MED32
TATCAAAACCATTAACAGACAAGCCTCTAAAATCTTTGACTCTTGGAAGTGCTATATTTACAAGTCTGTCTAAAAATTCATACATCTTATTTTTTCTCAAAGTAACCTTTAAACCTGCATTTGACCCTTTACGAGTTTTAAAATTAGCAACAGATTTTTTAAATTTAGTTATTACGGGTTTTTGACCAGTTATTTTTGCTAAATCTTCTTCGCAAGATTTCAAAATTTTTGTGTCATTTCCATCAAGACCCAATCCCATATTTAAAACTACTTTTTCAATTTTAGGGCCCATGTTTAAATTTTTAAAACCAAATTCAGTCTTTAAATCTGGTTGTATCTGTTTAAAATAAAGCTCCTTCAATCTCGGTATCATTATTTTTTAACCTCTGTTTTTTTTACTTTTTTTTGGTTATCTATTAATCTTAAGTTAGACATATGAATAAAGTTTTCTTTTGAAAAAATTCCACCTTTTTTTTCTTTTGTAGTTTTAATGTGTTTTTTTATCATATTAATTTCTTTGACCTTTGCTCTATTATTAACTCTATCAATTTCGATAACTTCACCTTCTTTTGATTTATCTTTTCCTGTCAAGATTTTTACTTTTAATCCTTTTTTAATCATTATAAGACCTCAGGTGCTAAAGAGATTATTTTCATTTGCCCTCTAGTTCTTAATTCTCTTGTTACTGGACCAAAAATCCTTGTTCCTACTGGTTCACCTTTATCATCAACTAAAACTGCTGCATTATTGTCAAATCTAACTTTCGAGCCATCATCTCTATGAATACCTTTCTTAACCCTCACAACTACTGCTTTGTGGACAGAACCTTTTTTCACTTTACCTTTTGGGATCGCTTCTTTTACTGCTATTACTATAGTATCTCCGATACTCGCATAACGTCTTTTTGATCCACCTAAAACTTTAATACACTCTATTTTCTTTGCACCGGTATTATCTGCTACTTGTAATTCTGTTTGAACCTGTATCATTAGTTTGCACCCTCCATAACTTGAAATCTTTTATTTTTTGAAAAAGGTTTACTCTCAACGATTGAAACTTTATCACCAGTTTTGTATTTATTATTTTCATCGTGTGCATTATATTTTTTTCTTACTTTAACTACTTTTTTTAATACTGGATGTGAATATTTTCTCTCAATTAAAACTGTAATAGTTTTATTTGGTTTATCACTTATGACAATTCCAGTTAAAATTTTTTTAGGCATTTATTTTCCCTTTTAATGAAGTTTTCAGTCTAGCAATCGTTTTCTTGGTTTCACTAATTTTTGAAGGATTAGTTACTTGTGAGTTAATTTTTTGGAATCTAAAATTAAATAAATCTTTCTTAAATTTATCTATATTTTTTAGGATTTCATCCTTTGATAATTTTTTAATTTCCTTTTTTTTCATATTTATAAAAATCTTTTAATTGTTTTTGTTTTTATTGGAAGTTTTGCTGAAGCCTTGTATAGAGCCTCTTTAGCAATTTGCTCAGAAACACCATCAACTTCAAATAGAATCCTTCCTGGTTTAACCCTGCAAGCATAATATTCTGGAGAACCTTTCCCTTTTCCCATTCTTACCTCAATAGGTTTTTTTGATACCGGTATATTAGGAAATATTCTTGTCCAAACTCTTCCCTGTCTTTTCATATGTCTGGTTAAGGCAACTCTAGCAGCCTCAATTTGTTTACCTGTGACTCTCTCCGGTGTTAAAGCTTTTAACGCATAGGCACCATAATTGATAAAGTTTGCTCTTGATGCTTTGCCATGAATTCTTCCTTTGTGGGCCTTCCTCCATTTAGTTCTTACAGGCTGTAACATTATTTTGCACTC
>JACWEC010000046.1 GCA_014653725.1 Pelagibacterales bacterium SAG-MED32
TATTTTCTAAAAAGTTTTGGTCCTACGCCTAATAAGGGATTTTCTTTGAACATTAAAAAAGCACTATTAAAATGACTCTCATGTCTGTGTGAAAAAAATATTAATTTATCTTGATTTAAACCTAATTGAGTAATGGTCTGATCAATATTTCTGTTTTTAATTCCTTCATCGAATGAAGCTATAAAAGCAAGTATAAATATAGAAATAATTAATGTTAGACTTCGAAGCAGACGATATTTAGATATAAATAACAAAATAAATATGGTGGATATCAATAATAACAGTAAAGCTGTTCTCTCTCCTGTGGAGAAAATTAAAACATCTATTGATATAAAAAGAAGACCAAGCGCCATTAATTGATATTTAGACAGTTGAGACTGGTAAAAATATAACGCTAAGAAGAAAGGAAATAATCTTGCTAAGTAATTTCCAAGAACCATACTATCATTAAAAGGCAATGATATTCTTACTCCTTCACCATTAAAGCCAAATAAATTATATTCGAAAAAATATTGATAATAACCGTCAAATATTGCAAATATAAATGCAATTAATAAAGCCGTAGAAAAAAATCTGATAAAATTTTTTTTCATGTCTAGAAGGAACCATACTGCTAGGGAAAAGATTCCAAACCTAAAATAAAATAAACTACTTTCAAGTGAGAGGAACGGATCTGATGAAAAAATACTTCTTAACAATATGTAAATACAAAATATTATAAACAATATAAAGTACTTGTTTTGATAATACTTCCACTTTTTTAGCGTAAAGGTATAAACTAAAAATATTAATGTAATTAAAGACACTATTAAATCAGGTATGAAAGGACCTGTTAGTAATGCAAATGGTACAAATAAAACCATTACAAATAAAATATTTGTCACAAATAGATCAATTTTATTGTTAGCCATTGATATTTTTTATAAGATTAGTAATAGATGTAATAATAATTAGATTTTTATGTTCTATCTTATAGTATCACTTAATACATTATTTATTATATTATTATTAACCTATTTAAGTAATAAATATAAGATTTTATTAGAACACACCTCTAAAACGATAAGAAAGATTCATTCTAAGCCAGTTTTAAAAATTGGTGGATTAGTTTTTATTTCTGTCTTTATTAATTTTTTTTTTATACATGATCCACTTATAAAAACTACGATTATTTTCGGTACTTTCTTTGGCCTAATAGGTTTGATAGCTGATTTGAAACCTCATTTTTCTAGTTATAGCCGGTTTATAATAATGACTGTTTTATTAATTTATTTTGTTATAAATAACATGTTTATTATTATAAACTTCGATGACTCTTATATCACACAACTATTTTTAAATGTTCCTGGATTGGCTATTATATTTTCTGTAATAGGATTAATGCTCTCAATAAATGGTTTTAACTTCATCGATGGTAATAATGGATTACTTCTTGGTGTCACAATTCTAATTTTGATATATTTTATTTATTACTCTGCAAGTGTTCCTGATCTTTTGATGTTCTTGCAATCGTTGCTTATTATAGCTGGTATACTGTTCTTTTTTAATTTTTTTTATGGCAATATAATTACTGGTGATGTGGGCTCATATTATATTGGCTTTACAATTGGATGTTCGGCCATCTTACTAAAAAATTACGGAATAATAGACTCACCTTACGAAATAGCATGTATAATTTTCTATCCAATTATGGAGGTAGTATTCACTTTTATAAGAAGATTATTTATTAATAAAACTGCACCTTTTTATCCAGATAATTTACATATGCATTCTATAATTTTTAGATTACTTAAAATGAATCTACAAAGCTGGTCAGTGAATGTTGTTAACTCTT
>JACWEC010000047.1 GCA_014653725.1 Pelagibacterales bacterium SAG-MED32
GAAATAAAAATAAAATAATGGAAAATCGAGATGAAAGAGTAATTTTTTTTCGACAATTAATAAAATTAAATCCCCACGTCAAATTTGATTTGTATGGATTTGATGAGATTGAGCCTATTTGGGCTAATAATTTTTTAAATAAAATAAATGATAGTTATATGGGTGTATGCTTGCAAAGAAAGCCTCTTTTAAAATATTCATTATCAGACAGATTAGCGCAATATGCGGGAAATGGACTCATGGTTTTCATTGAAAATGATACTAAATTTTACGAGTTTTTTATTGATAATGAAGATGCAGTATTTTTTGAAAACTTTGATGATTTGTCTAAAAAAATTAACTACTATAAAAACAATAAGGATGAAGCTATTAGAATTGCTGAAAATGGATATAATAAGTTGCATACTTACTGCAATGAAAGGGTAGTAACTAATTACTTTATAGATTGTTTAAATGATCAAAATAAAGATTTACTTAATTCTAGATATGCTTGGCCTGTACACCTGTATTAAGATTATATAATGTAATTCGTATAATATATATTATGTAAAATACTTATTAATGTTTATTTACAATGACTTAAAGTATAAATACAAATCTAAACATTAATTTGAATAAAAGGTTTAAAAAAATTATATAAAGTACTGATATAATTATGAATTATGTAATATTTAGAAATGACGGCATTGGGGACTTAATTGTTTCATCAGATGGTATTAGAAGAATTCATGGGTCTGATAAAAATGCGTACATCACGCTTTTTTGCTCTAAAAGAAACATAGAATACGCCGATATACTGAAAAAAGATGGTTATGTAGATCGTGTATATAACTTAGATGCATATAAGACATTTAAGAAAAATATTGAGATAATCTCAATATTAAGAAAATTAAATCTAGATCATGTCTTTATTTTAAAGTCAGATTGGAAGAACTTATTTATATCGCTTTTATGTAAATCTAAGAATATTCATGCAATCATCCCAAACAAGATTAGTAAACTTACGAAGAGAATTATATATAAGTATCCCCTATTCACCTCTAAAATTTTATTTAAATCAATAGAAATAATAAATTCAATTGAGATAAATTCCCATGATAGTAAAACTAGAATGGGAAAACATTACAGTAACTTATTCATAAAGGCTCTAAACCTTAATAAAGGCAAACTAGAATACCTGAAGCCAAATTCAATTAATCATTTTAAAAATAAAACAAAAAAAATTTTTACGTCACTAAAAATAAACAAAAGGAAAATTATATTATTTCATTTGGATGAAAAATGGGACGAAACAATAGATTCAAAAGAATTTATTATTGATATTTTTGAAGAAATAACAAAAAAAAAGAAAAAGAATCCCATTTTAATAGTTACCAATGGCAAATACAGTACTTCTCTGAATCAAAAAGTATGGAACTATTATAAAATCAAGAAAATTAATACAAATAACAATATTTATATTAGCGAAAAGAATGCAAATATAATTTTTATAAAGAAATCAAATATTTCTGACATAATAGGCTTTGTATCAAAAGTTAATTTAATATTTCACTTGCATGGATCAATAACACACATAGCGAGTATATTAAAGACACCAATAATTGATATTATAAGAAACAACTCATATAAGTATGCTTACAAATGGAGGCCTAATTTCAAAGAATTTAGACAAATTGAAATTAGAAATTTTTCAGATCCAAATAAATATATTCAAAAATATATTTAAATTATTTATGTAATTTTACCTCAACAATGCTTGA
>JACWEC010000048.1 GCA_014653725.1 Pelagibacterales bacterium SAG-MED32
TTTGGAGACCGGTGCTCTACCAGTTGAGCTACACTCCTCCAGTTATGAAATAATTTCCGTTACAACGCCAGAGCCAACTGTACGACCACCTTCTCTTATCGCAAAGCGCACTCCTTTATCCATTGCAATTGGAGCTATCATTTCAACTTCCATTGAAATATTATCTCCTGGCATAACCATTTCAGTACCTTCAGGAAGCTGACAAACACCAGTTACATCAGTTGTTCTGAAATAGAACTGAGGCCTGTAGTTTGTAAAGAAAGGTGTATGTCTTCCACCCTCTTCTTTTTTAAGAACATAAGCTTCACATTTAAACTTTGTATGAGGAGTAATAGTTCCAGGATGAGCAAGCACTTGACCTCTCTCAACTTGGTCTCTCTCAACACCTCTTAAAAGAGCACCGATATTATCTCCAGCCTCTCCAGTATCTAGAAGCTTTCTGAACATCTCTACTCCAGTACAAGTAGTTTTTTGAGTGTCTTTAATGCCAACGATCTCAAGTTCTTCTCCAACCTTAACTATTCCACTTTCTACTCTACCCGTGCAAACTGTTCCTCTTCCAGAGATTGAAAATACATCCTCAATTGGCATAAGGAATGGCTTATCCTTATCTCTTTCTGGTTGTGGAATAAATTCATCAACAGCTTTCATTAATTCTGCAATAGAATTCTTACCAATCTCATCATCTCGGCTCTCAACTGCAGCTAATGCAGATCCTTTAACAATCGGAGTTGTATCACCAGGAAAATCATATTCATTAAGGATATCTCTTATTTCAACTTCAACAAGTTCAAGCAATTCAGCATCATCAACCTGATCAACTTTATTTAGGTAAACAACAATTGCTGGAACACCAACTTGACGTGCTAATAAGATGTGTTCACGTGTTTGTGGCATAGGACCGTCAGCTGCATTAACAACTAAGATAGCTCCGTCCATTTGAGCTGCTCCTGTTATCATGTTCTTAACGTAGTCAGCGTGACCTGGACAATCTACGTGAGCATAGTGTCTTGCATCAGTTGTATATTCAACGTGTGCTGTGGAAATTGTAATTCCACGCTCTTTTTCTTCTGGTGCTTTATCGATTGCATCGTATGCAGTGAATTCTGCACCACCAGACTCAGATAATACTTTTGTAATTGCTGCGGTCAAAGTAGTTTTACCATGATCCACGTGACCAATAGTTCCAACATTACAGTGCGGTTTGCTTCGATCGAATTTTTCTTTAGCCATTTTTTTGTCCTCTCAGTTTTTTAAACAACTTTAATTTTGGAGCGGGTGAAGGGAATCGAACCCTCGTAATCAGCTTGGAAGGCTGGAGCTTTACCACTAAGCTACACCCGCTTGTTCCTTCAAGCTACCCTAAGGTACCTTTTAGTGGTGGAGGGGGTTGGATTCGAACCAACGTAAGCATAGCTAACGGGTTTACAGCCCGTCCCCTTTAACCACTCGGGCACCCCTCCCGAGATAGTTTTATCAACATCTCAAGATAAGTTTCCCTAGACATAGTCTATTGAACCTTAAGGGGTGACTTATATGTAAAAAAGGATGGTAAATCAATAAATATTAATATTTTTGAACCTAAATAAATTAAAAATGGTAAATTCTTTAATACATGAAGAATAGATTTAAAAAACTCCCTAAAAAAAGGCAAAATTCAGACTACTGGATTTATGGCCATCATGCAGTTATTGGCGCCCTAAACAATAATAATAGAGAAAAATATGAGATAAATTTCAC
>JACWEC010000049.1 GCA_014653725.1 Pelagibacterales bacterium SAG-MED32
TTCTAAACCGTGAGGGAATTCATACATCAAATCTACAGTGGCTTTTGAGTAATGAGATAAATCGCTATTTTCTACATTTAATTTTTTTAGATTACTAGGATCAATTCCTTGATCAACCCACCAATCGTACCTTTGCGCGACCCAGTAGTCATGCCACGTTTCATCTTTTCCAGGTTCAACAAAAAATTCAAGCTCCATTTGCTCAAACTCTCGAACTCGAAAAATAAATTTTCCAGGGGTCACTTCGTTTCTGAATGCTTTACCTATCTGCGCGATACCAAAAGGTACTACTTTATTCGTAGAGTCTAAAATATTTTTGAAATTAGTGAATATTTGTTGCGCCGTTTCAGGTCTTAAGTACGCATAATTACTACCATCATCAACTGGTCCAACCGCAGTTTTAAACATTAAATTGAAAGGCCTTGGTTCGGTCAAATCTATTGAACCACACTGAGGACATTTATTGTCATTATGTTGGTCAGCTCTAAATCTATGATTGCAACTTTTACAATCAACTAGTGGATCAGAAAATGTATCTTCGTGTCCTGAGTGTTTAAGAACTTGCTTTCCCGTTAGAATAGATGCATCCAAGCCCTCAACATCATCCCTTTCATAAATCATAGATTTCCACCAGGACAATTTAAGGTTATTCTTTAATTCGACACCAAGTGGCCCATAATCATAAACTCCCTGAAGTCCTCCGTAAATCTCATTTGATTGGAATATAAAGCCCCGTCTTTTACAAAGAGAAACAAGTTCTTCCATATTTTTAGAGACCATAACGGCTCCAAAAAGAGTTTTCCTTTATTGCCTGAATAAATTGATCAACCAGATCATTAGAGCCATGTCTACTACTGAATAAATTTTTTACAAAAGATTTTTTTTCCTCAATGTGTCTTATCTTTATGTATTTGCCATAATGTTTTTCAAGATAGGTATTCAAATTTTCATTGGAATCCACTAATCCAATGTTTTTTCCTTGTTCTCCAGTCCAGAATTCACCATTGAAAACTTGAGTGGGCTTTATCTTCTTTTTTCTACTCTTTAGGACTAAGTCTTTGAAATTATCAAAAATGCTATCTTGAACCTTTATTAATTTTGATACATCTTTTTTTGATACTTCCTCAAAAGGATCTAAAAATGATTTACGATCTCCTTTAGTAAAAACTCTTCTTTTTATACCAACTTTATCAATAAGTTTTTTAAATCCAAAAGATGCGCTAATAACTCCTATTGACCCAACGATTGAACTTTTATTTGCCAAGAGAATATCACCTGCGCACATTAGCATATAGCCTCCTGAGGCGGCGACATCTTCAGCAATGGTGATCACTTTTACTTTATTTTTGTTTGAAAGAGTTTTAATTCTATCATAAATCAACTCTGATTGAACTGGAGACCCGCCAGGGGAATTAATTTTGATAACAACAACGTTTGGTTTTTTGTAAGTAAAAGTTTTATCAAGTATGTTTGAACAATTTTCAAGGGTTAGTCCTTTTTGGAATCTACCAAGGTCACCAATTACTCCTCTTAAGCCAACAATATTAATGCGAGTTTTAGTTGAA
>JACWEC010000005.1 GCA_014653725.1 Pelagibacterales bacterium SAG-MED32
TTAGAAGAAGCAATTGAAAAAGCAGCAAAAAGTAATTACGGCGAAGAAAATGAAGTCGTTGTTGAAATAAATCAAGAGAACGGTGATATATCCATTTCTAGAAAAATGTCGGTTGTTGAAGAAGTAAAGAATAAATTTCTTGAAATAACTTTGAAATCGGCAAAAAAAATTAATGGAGCTGCCCAGTTAGGTGACGTATTACTTGATCCATTGCCGGCAATTGACTTTGGCAGAATTGGAGCTCAAGCAGCAAAGCAAGTTATTAACTCTAAAGTTAGAGAAGCTGAAAGAGAAAGACAATACAATGAATATAAAGATAGAGTTGGAGAAATAGTTAACGGTATTGTGAAAAGATCTGAATTTGGAAATATTGTACTTGATTTAGGTAAAGCTGAAGGAGTGGTTAGAAAAGATCAAACTATACCAAGAGAAAATCTTAGAAATGGTGATAGGGTAAGAGCATATATATATGATGTTAGATCTGAACTTAAAGGCCCACAAATTTTTATGTCAAGATCTCACCCGCAATTTATGGCAAAGTTATTTATGCAGGAAGTCCCAGAAATTTACGATGGAATCATTTCTATTAAAAGTGTCGCTAGAGATCCAGGAAGTAGAGCGAAGATAGCAGTATATACTGAAGATGGCTCAATAGATCCAGTAGGAGCCTGTGTAGGAATGCGAGGTAGCAGAGTCCAAGCGGTAGTAAATGAATTACAAGGTGAAAAAATTGATATAATAAACTGGTCCGAAAATGTTGCGAATCTTGCTATTTCTTCTCTTTCTCCAGCAGAGGTACTTAAAGTAGTTTTAGATGAAGATCAAAATAAAATAGAGGTCGTTGTCTCCGAAGAACACCTAAGCCTTGCAATTGGCAGAAGGGGACAAAACGTAAAACTTGCGACTGAGCTGACAGGTTATGAAATAGATATTTTAACTGAAGATGAGGAGTCATCAAAAAGACAAGAGGACTTCTCAACTAAAACAAATGTATTTATTGACTCACTAGATGTTGACGAAACTCTCGCGCAACTTTTAGTAAGTGAGGGATTTGGAAGCATTGAAGAGGTAATTGATGCTGAAGAAAGTGAACTTCTAGCAATCGAAGGATTTGATGAAGAAATTGCAGCTGAGTTAGTTGAGAGATCAAAGAAATATATGTCTGAGTTGGATGAAAAAAATAACAAAAAACTTGAGGAGTATAATGTTTCAAAAGATTTGATTGAATTCAGTTTTTTATCTAAAGCGATGTTAGTAAAACTTGCCGAGAATAATATAAAGACATTGGAAGATTTTGCAGGCCTAACCACTGATGATCTAATCGGATATCTTGAAGATAGAAGTGATAAAAATTCTAGAGTTTCTGGTCTATTCGAAGAATTTAATATTAACAAAGATGAAGGCGATCAATTAATTATGGAGGCAAGAAAAATATGGCTTGATTAGTCATATATCTAAAGAACTCTCATGACTGAAAATAAAGAGATAAAAAAAGGAAAAAAAACGCTAAGTCTTAAGTTGGGTTCGAAACCCATCATCTCCAACAAAAGAGGGATCGAGGCAGGCAAGACAGTAATTGTAGAAAAAAAAAGGTACAAAAGAAATACCAATACAGATCAGAAGCCTGAACAGGCATCACTAGATAAAAAAGAAGTTACCAGCACATCCAACGTAGCAGAAAAAACTATCACAGATACGAAGTCAAGATCAGGTGTAATTTTGAAACCACTGACTAAGGATGAACAAAAAAAGATTTTACAAGCAGATAGCAAAGAAGAAAAAATTGATGCTATTGATAAAATAAGAAAGGGTAATTCAGCTGAAGAGTCCACAAATGAAAAAGATACAAAATTTGAGGACAATTCAGAATCTAGTATTGAATTAAAAGAAGATAAAAAAGATATTGAGAAGAAGAAGGCCATTCAAGATAAAGAAACAGATTTTCAAGAAAAAAAGAAACCAACCAGCACCTTTGGTAGAAAAAAAATTAGAGAGAGAAAAGTAACTATTGTCACTGCCTTGAGTGATGTGGATGAAAGAACGAGGAGCTTAGCTGCATACAAAAGAGCAAAGCAAAAGACAAGAAAAAACCAAGCAGATCAAGAGCCTGCTAAAAAAATTGTTAGAGATGTTTATATTCCAGAACATTTAACAGTGAAAGAATTAGCCAATCGAATGACAGAAAAATCAGGAGATTTAATTAAATCATTAATGAAAATGGGAATGATGGCTACAATAAATGAGTCTCTTGATGCAGATACAGCTGAATTATTAGTAACTGAATTTGGCCATAACTTTAAAAGAGAAAATATTGAGGAAATAGAGAAAGATTTAATTTCTAAGGACATTGAGGCAATAAAAGAAGACTCAAGATCACCTATTGTTACCATAATGGGTCATGTTGATCATGGAAAAACTTCTTTATTAGACAAAATCAGGAATGCAAATGTTGTTTCAGGAGAAAGTGGAGGTATTACTCAGCATATAGGCGCTTACGAAGTTGAGCATAAAGGTAGTAAAATTACTTTTATTGATACTCCTGGACATGCAGCATTTACAGATATGCGAGCAAGAGGTGCAAATGTAACTGATATAGTAATTTTAATTGTTGCCGCTGATGATGGAGTAATGCCTCAGACAAAAGAAGCAATAGCCCATGCTAAATCTGCAAATGCCCCAATTATAGTTGCAATTAATAAGTGTGATAAGGAGGAGGCTCAGCCTCAAAAAATTAAAGAACAATTATTATCAGAGGAATTAATCGTTGAAGATTTGTCTGGAGATATACAATGTATTGAAGTGTCAGCAGAAACAGGACACAACCTTGACAAACTTCTTGATTCAATTGTTGTTCAGTCAGAGGTTTCAGAGCTAAAGACAAATAATCAAACTTTTGCTGAAGCCACTGTAATCGAGGCTAATGTTGATAAAGGTAGAGGTCCAATATGTAATATTATTATAACAAATGGAAAACTATCTGTTGGAGATATTGCTGTTGCAGGAAGTGAATACGGTAAGGTAAGAGCGATACTTAATGATAAGGGAAAAAATCTAAAAGAGGCAACTTCATCTATGCCTGTACAGGTC
This sequence comes from Pelagibacterales bacterium SAG-MED32, assembly GCA_014653725.1. Classification (GTDB taxonomy): domain Bacteria; phylum Pseudomonadota; class Alphaproteobacteria; order Pelagibacterales; family AG-422-B15; genus CACNXQ01. Next base: position 3,088 of record JACWEC010000005.1, read on the forward strand.
TTAGGTTTAAATAATCCTCCTGAGGCTGGAGATAGTTTTGTCACAGTTGAAAGTGACGAAAAAGCGAGAGAATTATGTGAGATTAGAAGTGAAATAAAAACTAATAAAGCGTTACCTAAGAAGATCAAAAATCTAGATGGAGATACAACATTTGGCTCATTAAATGGTAAAAAGGAAATATTGGAAGTTGTGGTGAAATCTGACACTCGAGGATCTTCAGAAGCTATCGTCCATCAAATTGAAGGCATTGATAGTGATAAGATAAACATTAAAGTAATTCATTCAGGTGTGGGATTTATAAATGAAAGTGATGTTGCCCTCGCGTCAGCATCTAACGCATTACTCATTTCATTTAATACGACAGCAACAAAAGAGGCAAAATCAAAGGCTAAGCTAAGTAATCTAAATATTCAAAATTTTAATATTATCTATGAACTTCTTGAATATGTTTCTGATTTTGCAAGCGGTAAACTTAAGCCTACTCTTCAAGAAAGCTTTATTGGTAAAGCAGAAGTTCTACAAATTTTCAAAGTTTCAAAAATAGGCTCAATCGCAGGTTGTATTGTTGTTGAAGGTTCTGTTAATAAAAATGCTAAAGTAAGAGTAACAAGAAATTCAGAAACCATATATGATGGTGATATTCTCAGTTTAAAACGAGAAAAAAATGAAGCAAATGAAGTTAAAGCTGGAACAGAATGTGGAATAAGTGTCAAAGAATTTAACGATTTCCAAATAGGAGATAATATAGAAGTATTTAGTGTTGAGGAAATAGCACAGTCACTGTGATCCTAAAAAGGAAATACGAAACCACTGATAGATCCCTAAAAGTTTCTGAAATAATTAGAAAAGCAGTAAGTGAAGTTCTTGTAAGAAATGAATTTCCAATTAATCCATCATTTAATTTTCCATTAAGCGTTGTTAATGTTGAAATGAATAAGGATCTTAAAATTGCTTATGTGTATGTATTAACTCATGAAAAAATAGATAAGGATGAAATTATAGAAAGACTAAAGAGCTGTAAAAAATATATTTCTCAAGAAGTAAATAAGTCAGTAGATCTTAAGTTTATTCCTAAGTTAGTATTTCGAAATGATGAGACAGTTGACCAATTAAATAATATCAACAAATTATTAAATTCTGATAAATTTATTAAAGACAATAATGTAGATTAAGATGAAAGATGGGTGGATCTTTATAGATAAACCTAAGGAGATAAGTTCATTTGAAGTTATCAGGAAACTAAGAAAAATTCTTAACATTAAAAAAATTGGTCATGCAGGAACGTTAGATCCATTTGCTACTGGGGTCCTGGCAGTAGCACTAGGTGAAGCAACAAAAAGTATATCATATTTTAATGCTAGCAAGTTCTATCAATTTCGAGTTTTATTTGGGATATCAAAAGACACTGACGACTCTACTGGTAAAACTCTGCAGACCTCAGATGCAATTCCATCAAAAAAAGATATTGATGTATGTCTAAAAAATTTCATTGGTTTTCAACAACAGGTCCCTCCTAGATACTCAGCAGTAAAAATAAATGGCAAAAGGGCCTATAAATTGGCAAGAGAAAACAAAACCTTTGAAATTAAATCTAAAGAGGTAAATATCCAGAATCTCACTTGTTCAGCTACAGAAAAAAAAGAAGAATTCATATTTACCATGGAATGCTCTAGTGGAACCTATGTAAGATCATTTGCTAGAGATCTAGGCAAAATGCTTAATACATTTGCTCATGTTTCTGAGTTAAGAAGGATCAAAATTGGAAAATTTGGTGAAAATAATATTATTTTACTAGATAATTTAGCTGAATTAGTACATATTGGCGATCATTTTGAGATGATACATTCTATTCAAGATGTACTGGACGACATCCCGGCAGTACAGCTAAATAGAGATTTAAGCAAGAAATTTCGAAATGGACTAAACTTTGATTACTTTAATGAAGATATATTTGAAGATACTTTATTAATTATATCCGATGAAAAACTTTTAGGCATTGGCAAAGTTATAGAGGGAAAAATAAAACCTGTAAGGGTTTTCAATTTGTAAAAGGATAAGAGATGTCGATAAAAAGTGAAAGTAAAAGCAAACTCATTAATGAGTACTCAAGATCAGAAAAAGATACAGGTTCTCCAGAAGTACAAATAGCAATTCTTACTGAGAGAATTACCAATCTAACTGGACATTTTCAGTCTCATAAAAAAGATAACCATTCTAGAACTGGATTAATGAGATTGATAAATCAAAGACGCAGTTTGCTAGCGTATTTAAAGAAAAGCAATAAAGATTCTTATGACAAGTTAATCGATAAATTAGGAATTAGAAAATAATAATGAACTATATTAAATTTAAAGGAATGAATGAATATGAAAGAAGTGATTTCAAGAGAAATGAACTGGGGCGACCAGAAACTAAAAATAGAAACAGGAAAAGTAGCAAAACAGGCAACAGCATCAACAATTGTTAGCTATGGTGATACAGTTGTTATGGCAAATGTCGTAGCAGCTAAAGAGCCAAAACCAGATTTAGATTTTTTCCCACTTACAGTAAGTTATCAGGAAAAATTTTACGCTGCTGGTAAAATTCCAGGTGGTTTTTTTAAAAGAGAGGGAAGACCAACAGAGTTTGAAACTCTTACCTCAAGATTAATTGATCGTCCAATCAGGCCTCTCTTTCCAGAAGGTTTTAAAAATGAAACTCAGGTTATATTAACTGTGCTTTCGCATGACGGAGAAACCAATCCTGACATTGTTGCAATGATAGCGGCCTCAAGTGCATTAACATTGTCTGGAGTTCCTTTTATGGGCCCAATTGGTGGATGTAGAGTGGGTTATGATGGATCAAATTATACATTGAATCCAAAAATAAATGATGATGGAGATCTTGATCTTGTCGTTGCGGGCACTAGCGACGCTGTACTAATGGTTGAGTCTGAAGCAAAGCAGCTTTCAGAGGAAATAATGTTAGGAGCAGTAAAGTTTGGTCATGAGTCAATGCAAGAGGTTATAAAAATCATAATCAATCTTGCTGAGGAATGCGCAAATGACCCTTGGGAGTTCAGCCATACAATTAATGAGTCATTGTTAGATGAAATTAAAAAAACTTGTGAAGATAAAATTGCGAAGAGTTACTCAATTGTTGATAAGATGGAAAGACAAAGTTCGCTTTCTGAAATTAAGTCAAGTTTAGAGGATCAATATAAAGAAAACGAGGAGTACAGCATCAACGAGGTAATGGGATATTTTAAAAAAATCGAAAAAAATGTTGTGAGATCTCAAATATTAAACAATCAATCTAGAATTGACGGTCGGAAGTTAGATGAAGTAAGAAATATTTCGTCAGAAGTATCGTGGCTGCCAAGAACTCATGGATCTGCTTTATTTACAAGAGGTGAGACTCAAGCAATTGTTGTGGCAACTTTAGGATTTGGCGAAGATGAACAAAGAATTGAAGCATTGCAAGGATCATACAAAGAAAATTTCATGCTTCATTATAATTTTCCACCATATTCAGTTGGTGAAGTGGGAAGACTAGGAGCAACAGGTAGACGTGAAATTGGCCATGGAAAACTTGCATGGAGAGCTCTAAAGGCAGTTTTACCATCAAAAGATGACTTTGATTATACCATTAGATTAGTCTCAGATATTACGGAGTCAAATGGATCATCATATATGGCAACTGTGTGTGGTTCATCACTTGCATTAATGGATGCAGGAGTTCCTATTAAAAATTCTGTTTCAGGAATAGCAATGGGCTTAATTAAAGAAGGTGATGATTTTGCAGTTCTATCAGACATTTTGGGAGATGAAGATCACCTTGGTGACATGGACTTTAAGGTGGCTGGAACCAAGGAAGGTGTAACCTCTCTTCAAATGGACATTAAGATCACAGGCATCACCTATGAAATTATGGAGAAAGCCCTTGAACAAGCAAAGGGTGGGAGAGACTATATTCTTAATGAAATGAACAAAGAAATTTCTGAAGCCAGAACAGAACTAGGTCCTTACACCCCTCGTAGTGAGACAATAAAAGTCAAAAGGGACAATATTGGAGAAATAATTGGCAAAGGTGGTTCTACAATTAAGGATATTATAGAAAAATCTGGAGCAAAGATTGACATCAGTGATAATGGAAATGTTAAAATTGCTGGAACTAATAACGAAAGTATTGAGGCGGCTAAAGAACTAATCAATTCTATAATTGAAGAGCCAGAGGTGGGACAGGTTTATGAAGGTAAAGTTGTTAAGATTATGGAATTTGGTGCTTTTGTTAACTTCTTTGGAAAAAGGGACGGCCTTGTTCATATTTCTCAACTCTCAAAAGAAAGAGTTGAAAAAGTTACTGACGTAGTAAATGAGGGTGATATAGTCAAGGTAAAGGTTCTTGGTTTTGATAAAGGTAAAGTTAAATTATCAATTAAGGATACTGAAGAATAATTTTTTTAAAAATTTGAAATGATCCAAATAGATACTTCTGAAGATAAACTTCATGAAGAGTGTGGTGTATTTGGTATATTTGGGAGTCCAGACGCATCAACTTTAACAGCTCTAGGGTTGCACGCACTACAACATAGAGGTCAAGAAGGTGCGGGTATTGTCACTTTTGATGGAGAAAAATTTCATGGTGTCAGAAGACCCGGCCTAGTTGGTGACCACTTTAATAAAACAGAAGTTATAGACAGACTCTTAGGTAGCAACGCTATAGGTCATGTAAGATATTCCACAACTGGCAACTCAATACTAAAAAATATCCAGCCACTATATGCAGATCTATCCTCAGGCGGTTTTGCATGTGCGCATAATGGAAATTTAACAAATGCATCTATTTTGAGGGATTCTCTTGTTAAAGATGGTGCTATATTTCAGTCAACATCTGACACAGAAACAATTCTTCAGCTTGTAGCTAAATCAAGTAGGCAGCAAACAGTTGATAAATTAATAGATGCATTATTCAAAATACAAGGGGCTTATTCATTAGTAATATTAACTAATAAGAAATTAATTGGAGTAAGGGATCCTTATGGTATTCGCCCTCTTGTTCTTGGTGATCTTAATGGAGCGCCCGTGCTGACATCAGAAACTTGCGCACTAGATATTATAGGCGCTAAGTATGTCAGAGATGTTGAGCACGGTGAAATAATTATTATATCTGAAGATGGAATGGAAAGTATAAAGCCATTCCCTAAAGTTCAAGAAAGGCCATGTATTTTTGAGAGAATATATTTTTCAAGACCTGATAGTATAGTGGGTGGCAAAACTGTTTACACTTATAGAAAAAATCTAGGTCAAGAGCTTGCAAAAGAAAACCACATTGATGCTGATGTCATCATTCCGGTACCTGATTCTGGAGTACCGGCAGCACTTGGATACTCTCAAGAGTCTAAAATTCCATTTGAATTAGGCATTATAAGAAATCATTATGTAGGCCGTACATTCATAGAGCCATCACAATCTATTAGGCAATTTGGGGTAAAGTTAAAACATAATGCAAACTCTTCTTATATAAAAAATAAGAAAGTTATTCTGATTGACGATTCAATAGTAAGGGGCACAACAGCAAAAAAAATTATAAAGATGGTTTATGATGCTGGAGCTAAAGAAGTACATCTTGGAATTGCATGCCCTCCTATTAAGCATCCAGATTTTTATGGAATTGATACGCCAGATTACAATGAGCTAATAGCTGCAAAATCCTCATTAGAGGAAATCAATAATATCATTGGTTCAAAATCAATATTCTTTCTTTCTTTAGAGGGAACTTATAAAGCGATGGGTTATGAAAAGAGAGATAATGAAACACCCCAATTTACAGATCATTGTTTCACAGGTGATTATCCAACTAGTCTTTTGGATAGAGAACAGGGAACAGTATCAAAACAATTTTCACTTTTGTCTGAGAAGAATTAAATTTCTTTTGGAACTCCCACTTTATTATACCCACAATCTACGTAATGAACTTCACCTGTAACACCTGAAGACATATCGCTCAGTAAATACAGGCCTGATTTACCAACATCTTCGAGGTTAATATTTCTATTCATAAGAGAATTTTTCTCAGACCATTTCATCATATCTTTGCCACCTGATATTCCAGCCATTGCAAGAGTTTTCATTGGACCAGCAGAGAGAGCGTTAACTCTAATGTTTGAGGGTCCTAAATCAGCCGCTAAATATCTCACACTTGATTCCAAAGCGGCTTTTGCAACACCCATTACATTGTAATTCCTAATATATTTTTGGGAGCCGTCATAGGTTAAGGTAACCATAGATCCTCCATTTTTCATAAGTCTTTCAGCCTCATGAGCAACTTCAGTAAATGAAAAACATGAAATCAACATGGTGTTCGAAAAGTTTTCTCTAGAGGTATTTAGATACTTACCTTTTAATTCATCTTTATTTGAAAAAGCAATGGAATGTAAAATAAAATCTATAGTTCCCCATCTTTCTTCAATGAGTTTGAATGAATCTTTTATAGAACCATCTTTTAAGACATCACACTCAATTAAAAAATCGTTATTGATCGATTCCGCTAATGGCTTTACTCTTCTTTCTAAAGACTCACCTTGGTAAGTAAAACAGAGTTCAGCTCCCTCATTAGCAAGTTGTTGTGATATTCCCCAAGCAATTGAATGATCATTTGCAACTCCCATTATAATACCTTTTTTACCACTCAGTGATTTCATGACTCATACCTCCTAAAAACTAAAGAAGCATTAGTTCCACCGAAACCAAAACTATTACTCATTGCTATATTAATTTTTTCATCGATGCGAGAAGTCAATATATTCATTCCATTAGCATCTTCATCTAACTCTTCAATATTTGCTGACTCTGATAGAAAATTGTTATTCATCATAAGTAAAGTGTAAATTGACTCGTGTACTCCAGCAGCTCCAAGCGAATGTCCACTTAATGACTTAGTAGAGCTTATGAAGGGAATTTCATTTTTAAAAACTTCTTTAATAGCTTTTAATTCAGCCTTGTCTCCAACAGGAGTTGAGGTTCCATGGGCATTTATATAGTCAACTTTTTCTATATCTTTTGTTGCCATTAGCATGCACCTTGCCGCACCTTCTCCTGAAGGTTGAACCATATCATAGCCATCTGAGGTTGCTCCATAACCTACAATTTCTGCATATATTTTTGCATTTCTTTTTATTGCAGTTTCTAGTTCTTCAAGAACAACCACGCCTCCTCCACCAGCAATTACAAAACCATCTCTTTGAGAGTCAAAAGCCCTCGAAGCTTTAGTTGGATCATCATTATATTTTGACGAAAGAGCTGGCATTGCGTCAAATAAAGCTGATAAAGTCCAGTCAAGTTCTTCACCACCACCTGCAAAAATTCTATCTTGCTTACCTAATTGAATAAGCTCATATGCATTACCTATGCAGTGGGCGCTTGTTGAACAAGCGGAACTAATAGAATAGTTAACTCCTTTAATTTTAAAATATGTTGATAAAGTTGCAGAGTTTGTACTGCACATAACTTTGGGAACACTAGTGGGTCCAATTTTTTTTGGTCCTTTTTCCCTTGTAATATCAAATGCTCTTAACAGACTTTTAGTTGATGGGCCGCCAGACCCCATTATTAACCCTGTTTGATTATTAGAAATTTCATCTTCACTTAAACTTGAGTCACTTATAGCTTCATTCATCGCTATATAATTGTAGCTTGCCCCATCACCCATAAACCTTAAGAATTTTCTTTCGATTGACTCTTCCAAATTTAAATTGATTTGCCCACTAACTTGACTTCTAAATCCCATATCTTTTTGGGACTCGTCAAACGCGATACCAGATTTTGTATTAAAAAGTGAATCATTTACTTCACTTTTATTATTTCCTAAAGATGAGACTATCCCTATTCCTGTAATTACAACTCTTCTCATTATTTGATTAGGCCAACTTTGAGCCCCTCTGCTGTATATATTTCCTTACCGTCTACTAAAACGGAGCCATCACCAACACCAACAATGACGCCTCTTTTTATTATTTTCTTCATGTTGATTTTATACTCAACAAGCTTAGACTCCTTTAATATTTCTCCACCAAATTTCACACTTGAAGAGCCTAAAGCTCTTCCTCGTCCAGGGTTACCAATCCAACCTAAATAGAAACCTACGAGTTGCCACATTGCATCTAATCCTAGGCATCCAGGCATCACAGGGTCCATCTCAAAATGACAATCAAAAAACCAAAGATCTGGATCAATATCTAGCTCAGCAAGGATCTCTCCCTTTTCATATTTTCCACTGTCATCTGTGATTTTGGTAATGCGGTCAAACATTAACATTGGGGGCAAGGGAAGCCTTGCATTGCCAATCCCAAACATAGTTCCATGAGCGCATTCCAGTAATTCTTCTTTTGTAAAGCTTGATTTTTTTTCCACTAAGGTTATTTATCTCATTGTTTTATATGAAGTTTAATTAGACTAATGTATTATTATTGTAAAATACATTAAATTTTAATAAATAGTAAAATTATGAATGATATTAAGCAGTTTTTAAGATCTAATGCTTTGAGACCAACAAAGCAAAGAATAGTCATAGCAGGCTACTTATTCGATGGTACCGATAAGCATGTAACTGCTGAAAGCTTGTCTACGGAGCTTGCTAAAAGAAAGCACATAATATCACTGGCCACAATTTATAATACACTTCACGATTTTTATGAAAACGGACTTTTGAAAAAACTTACTCTTAGCGCTGATAGAGTCTATTTTGATACAAACACAGATGATCATCATCATTTTTATTCTGAAAAAGAACAATTCCTAATTGATATTAATAAGAACATAAAAGTAAATGGCTTGCCTAAGACTCCAAAAAATAAAAAGATTAATAAGGTAGAAGTTATTGTTCACCTCGATAAGTAATTGATAATAGTTATCAATATCAGTTTAGAATGATTCTAAAGTGTTGACAAAATTTGAATCAACCTTATATAAAAAACTAATTGTTAATTAATTATTGTTGAGGAAGAAAACATGACTGAATTAAAAGAAAGTAAAACACTTGATAATTTGAAAGCAGCATTCGCTGGTGAAAGTCAAGCAAACAGAAGATATTTATATTTTGCTCAAAAGGCAGATGTAGAAGGCCACAATGATGTAGCTGCAGTATTTAGATCTACTGCCGAAGGTGAAACTGGCCATGCTCATGGTCATTTAGAATTCATGGAAGAAGTTGGTGATCCAGCGACTGGTGAACCAATTGGATCAACAGAAGATAATCTAAAAGCTGCAATAGCAGGTGAAACGCATGAGTACACAGATATGTATCCTGGTATGGCAAAGACAGCACGTGAAGAAGGTTTTGATGAAATTGCTGACTGGTTTGAAACATTAGCAAAAGCTGAAAAATCTCACGCAGGTAAATTCCAAAAAACACTAGATTCAATCGATTAAGTTATTTGGGGCTGTTATAAACAGCCCCTAACTTAAACAATGGATTATAAAAAAGAAGGAAGTCTCGCCGCACCTACTAGGGATCTAGTAGATTGGAATTCTGAAAGCTACACCAACGAAGAAGAGTTAAACGCCGAGATGAAAAGGCAGTTTGAGGTTTGTCATAGTTGTAGAAGATGTTTTAATCTCTGTGATAGCTTTCCGACGTTATTTGATTTGATTGATGACTCTCCAAATGAATCAGTTGATGATCTCACCAAGAAAGATTTCGAAGACATTACTGACAAATGTACACTTTGTGATATGTGCTTCATGACTAAATGTCCATATGTTCCACCACATGAGTTTAACATTGATTTCCCTCACCTTATGTTGCGTTATAGAACTTTTCAGGATAAGCAGAATAAGTTGCCAAAAATTCCTAAAGAGTTGGCTAAAATAGATCGCAACGCTAATCTAGCCAAAATTTCTCCCACTCTTGCAAACTGGAGTTCTGATAAAAAAAATAGTCTAACACGGCGCCCACTTGAGATGATAAGTGGCATTGATAAAGACGCTGAGTTACCTAAGTTCGAAAAAAAGACATTCCACGAATTATCAGAGAAAATTGATATTAAAGTAAACGCAAGTGCACCTGCTTTTGGAAGAAAAGTTGCAATTTACTCAACGTGCTATGTAAATTTCAATAATTCAAAGGTTGGAATCGCTGCTCAAAAAGTACTAAACCATAATGGTGTTGAAACTATCTCTTCATATCCCGGATGCTGCGGCATGCCACATTTAGAGCAAGCTCAGCATGAAAAGGTTATTAAACAATCTGAAATCGTGTCTAAAGAACTTTGTAGTTTGATAGATCAAGGGTATCAAATTGTCACTTTAACCGCGAGTTGTGGGCTGATGCTCAAATTTGAATGGCCACTTCTCAATCCTAATAACGAAAATGTAAAAAAACTCTCAAAAAATGTTTTTGATATTGATGAATTCATTGTTGATATAAGTAAAAAAGAGGGGTTAGTTGAAGGTCTTAATTCTCTTGATGGAGGAGTGACTGTTCACAATGCGTGTCACGCAAGAGCTCAGAACATGGGTAATAAAGCTATGGAGATGTTAAAGAAATTACCTGATACAAAAGTTGATGTTGTAGAAAAGTGCGCAGGGCATGGAGGAACTTTTGGAGTTATGAAGAAAACTCGAAAGTCCGCAAATAAGTACGGCAAAGCAACAGCTAGACAAATTAAAAATAAGAAAAATAAGTTAATGGTTTCAGATTGCCCACTTGCTTGCAAGCACCTTAATGAGTTTTTAAACGAAGACAAAGACTCTAATTATATTTCAATGCATCCAATAGAAGTAGTAGCTCAAGCGTATAATCTCTCTTGATTTTGTTAAGTTAGACACTACATAAATCTTTATGACTATAGAAAATAGAAAAATTGAATCCTCTGATCTGCTTGAATATAGCGCTTATGCGAAAGAAAGAAGAAGTATAAGAAAAGAGGTAGTTCAGATGAAAAAAAATAGGAGAGTGGAACTCGGACCACATTCTACGTTTTATTTCGAAAACTTCTTTACTATGAAAGCTCAAATTCAAGAGATGCTTTACATAGAAAAGGGTGGCGATGAACAACTCAAAGATGAGTTAGAGGCTTATAATCCTCTTGTACCACAAGGCTCAGAACTTGTAGCAACTTTTATGTTTGAAATTGATAATCCAAACACAAGAAAAAAAGTTTTATCGTCCTTAGGAAATGTTGAGAATAAATTATTCATAAGTATTAACGGGACAAAGCTATACGCGACACCTGAAGAAGATGTAGATCGTACAGATAACTCAGGAAAAACTTCATCTGTTCATTTTATTCATTTTAAATTTAGTGATAAGCAAGTTGAGGAATTTAAAAACTTAAGCAGCAGAATTGAGATTGGCACAGACCACGATAACTATCTTCATAGTACTGTGCTTTCTAAAGAAGTGAAAGAAGCCCTGGCAAAAGATTTTAAGTAATTCTTATTTACCAGTAGATCCAAATCCACCTTGACCTCGATTAGTCTCATCTAAATTGTCAACTTCTTTAAATTCTACTTTAGTGACATTTGAGAAAACCATTTGAGCAATTCTTTCTAGAGGACGAACAATAAATTTTTCTTTACTTAAATTTATTAGTATTACTTTTATTTCTCCTCTGTAATCACTATCAATGGTACCTGGTGTATTCAAAACAGTTATTCCGTGTTTAAAAGCAAGGCCAGACCTTGGTCTTACCTGGGCTTCCATGCCTGTCGGCATTGAAATTGAAATTCCACATGCAATTATTTCTTTTTCCCATGGGGGAATTGTAATATCACTTTTTATTGAGGCACATAAATCAACTCCTGAAGCTTCTTTTGACTGATACTTAGGCAATTCAAAGTCTTCAATATCAGATATTTTTTTAATGAATATAGAATTTTTTTTAGTGGACAAGCTTCTAACTTTTTAGATGCTGAACTATCTTATGAGATAATTTCTCAGCAACTTCCTCTTTTCGCATCTGTTTCCAGTTTTCGGTTTCAGATTTAGAAATAAAATGAATCTCATTTGTATCTTTACCAATAACTTGTCCGTTTGAAACATTATTACCGAGAATCCAATCACAGCCCTTTTTTTCCAATTTAATTTTTGAATTTTCCTCTAGTTTCTCAGTTTCAGCTGCAAAGCCAACTACAAGGCCTGGTCTCTTATCATTACGTTTACTTAATCTAGATAAAATATCTGGATTCTCTTCTAATGTGATGTCTAGCCTTGAACCGTTTTTCTTAATTTTGGTTTCACTTTGTTTCATAACTTTATAATCAGCAACTGCAGCAGCACAGATAGCAATATTTACAGGTAACGCTTTATCGCATTCGAGCATCATTTCATCAGCCGATGACACATGAACAACCTTATCGACATTGGGATTAGGTAATTTAGTTGGTCCAGAGATTAAAGTTGTGTAAGCACCCAATGATGATAATTTTTCTGCGATTGTGAAGCCCTGCTTCCCAGAAGATTCGTTGGAAATAAATCTTACAGGGTCTATCATTTCTTTTGTTGGCCCAGATGTAACAAGAGCTGAGAAATCTCTAAGTGGTTTGAAATCTAAACTATTAATAAAATCATTTGTATATTTTATAATTTCACTCGGTTCACTCATCCGGCCTTCCCCATATTCCCCGCAAGCCATTTCACCATTTTCTGGTCCAACAAATTTTATGCCATCATTTCTAAGAGTTTGAATATTCCTTTGTGTTGCATTGTTAAGCCACATTCTTACATTCATTGCTGGCGCAACAATTATGGGTTTATTTGTAGCCACCAAAACAGTTGATGCTAAATCGTCTGTATTCCCATACGCAATTTTGGACATGATGTTTGCTGTTGCAGGCGCAACAAGAATGACGTCAGCTTGTCTGGAAAGTTGTATATGACCCATTTCATGTTCATCAGTTAAGTTGAATAGATCTGTATAAACCTTATTTTCTGATAAGCTCTCAATGGATAAGGGTGTTACAAATTCTGAACCTGATTTTGTTAGAATACAAGTAACATCAATGTTATTGGCTTTAAGACCCCTTATTATTTCAAGCGATTTATAAGCGGCAATACCACCGGTAATGATTAACAATACCTTTTTTGATTTATTCATTCCGTAGAGTTATACTTTTTTATTTATCTTGAAAAGAAAATACAATTATAAAAAAGTATTCTATATCAATGATATAATTAAAGCCAAGCTTGAAATTAAGACCATTCCGCCAATTATAAAGTACTTTCTATTAGTCTTTTGGGGTGTATTATCTGAATTGCCTTCAGTGATGATATTAAAAGCTTGATCGGCTCTTGAGATAAAATCAGGAATATCAGGCATTTTACGAGCAATACTTTGAAGAGTTTCCTGTGTTTGTTTTAATCTATTTTTTATTCCCAGTTCATCTTTAAGCCAAGTTTCTATTTCAGGTTTAGAAACTTCCCAGAAATTTATTTCAGGATCCAGTTTTCTTGCTACGCCCTCAACAGTAATCATAGTTTTTTGCAACAAAAGAAGTTGAGGTTGTAAAAACATATTAAATTGTTCTGTTATATCAAAAAGTTGAATTAATACATTGCCCATAGAAATATTTTTTGCTTTTTGATTAATTATAGGCTCGCCAATTGACCTCAAAGCTTGTGAAAAGTCTTCAGTAGATTGACTTTTATCAATTAGTCCAGCTTCTTGATGAATTTTAGCTATCAAATAATAATCTTGCTTTATAAATCCGTAAATAATTTCTGCTAGGTAAGATCTATTCTTCTTATCAAGCCTTCCCATAATTCCAAAGTCAACTGCAAGTAAATTTCCATTTTTATTTAAAAATAAATTACCTTGATGAAGATCTGCATGGAAATAGCCGTCTCTGATCGACTGTCTTAAAAAATTTACTATTAAATTTTCAGCTGATTTTTTGATATCATAATTATTTTCATTAAGTTTTTCGATTTTATCTGCTGGGATTCCATTAATTTTCTCCATGGTAAGTATTTTTTGAGTAATTTTTTCCCAATAAACTAGTGGGACATAAAAACTCCCGTCTAATTGAGTATTTTCTCTAAGTTCTGATGCAGCTGCTGCCTCATATCTCAAGTCCAGTTCAAACTTAATCACTTCTTTTGCTTTTTTGATAATTGAATTAGGCCTTAACCTCTCAAATTCCTTAAAATTCTCCATGAAAGAAGTCAGCCATTCTAGGCGTGACATTTCTTGTTCTATGATTTTTTCAATTTGAGGTCTGAGTATTTTAACCGCTACTTCAGTTTCAATCCCATTATTATTTATTTTTGCAAAGTGAACTTGAGCTATAGATGCCGCAGCAATTGGTTCACTAAAATCAGTAAATACCCTATCTATAGTTGTTCCGAACTCACTTTCTACAATTTTAATTGCAATATCTTTAGAAAAAGGCGGTAAATTATCTCTTAAAATAGATAAGTCATCCGCAATAGTATTTCCAACAATATCTGGCCGTGTTGAAATTAGCTGGCCCAATTTGACGAAAGAGGGGCCTAGCTCATTTAATGCTTTAGCAACCCTAACTCCGTCTGAGTCATTCATTAGTTCTTTATTTTTAGAAACTCCTATAGATAAAAGTTGAGTGATTATTGTGTAAATAATTCTGTATCTCACATTTTGACCTATTAGTCGTAATATGTCGTGTGCTTTAAATATTCTGATTATCTTTAATAGAAAAAAAAAATTATTTATCATAATTCTTTCTTTTCTGCTGAATGCATCGCAACTACTCCATTAAAAAGATTGCGGTAGTCAACTGTTACAAAATCTGAACTTTTAATTATTTCTAGAAACTCTTCTTGTGATGGGAATTCTCTAATTGTTCTAGTTAAATATTTATAAGGCTCTTCATCGCCAACAATAACTTTTCCAAATATCGGAATTAATGAAGAATATAAGTTGTATACCTTAGATAACGATTCATTTTTAACCTTAGAAAATTCAAGACATAGAAATCTACCGCCAGGTTTCAAAACTCTTTTTGCTTCCTGCAAGGATTTTTTAAGATCACTAAAATTTCTAACACCAAAAGAAACTAAATAAGCATCAAAAGTATTATCTTCAAAAGGCAGTTGCTCAGCTGGTGCGACTACCCACTCAATATCATTTGAATACTGCTTTATTCTTTTTCCTACTTCAACCATATTCTCATTCGGATCACAGACTATAGCCTTACCTTTTCCATTAACTCTTTTAAGGAAGCGCCTTGAAATATCTCCTGTGCCACCAGCGACATCAATTATTTTCATTTCTTCATGAGGTGAAAGCCAATCAATCATTAATTCTTTCCAATACCTATGAACACCCATAGACATTACATCGTTCATAATATCGTATTTACTCGCAACTGAATTAAAGACTTCTTTTGTTTCCATCTAATAAATATTTGATAAGTTAAGTATCTTTTATTTTATAACTAATAATTAATATATAAAAATATATGCCTGAGTTGCCTGAAGTTCAAACTGTAGTTAATGGGATAAAAAGTAAACTTATTGGATCAAAGATCAAAGACACAGAGGTATTTGTCAAAAAACTCAGATATCCTGTACCAATAAACCTTAAAAATAAAATTAATAAAAGCTCACTATTAGATGTAGAGAGGCGAGCAAAATACATAATTTTAAGGTTATCGAATGACTACTCTCTTATTATTCACCTCGGTATGTCCGGAAGAATAATTATTGATAAAAAAAAAGAGATAAAATCGATTAAACACACACATTTTCAGTTACATTTTTCCAATGATTTACTATTGCAATTTATAGATCCGCGAAGGTTTGGCTGCATATTACTAAGAGAAACCAGCAAGCTACTAGAAGAAAGGCTTCTTAAATATTTAGGTGTTGAACCGCTTGATAAATCTTTTAATTACAAATATTTGCATGAAATCGCTAGCAATAAAACATCACCAATTAAATCCATAATTATGAACCAAAAGTATGTTGTAGGTGTCGGGAATATTTATGCATCTGAGTCTCTATTTTTATCAAACATAAGTCCTTTTAAAATAGGCAGCAAACTTACTTTATCTGAAAGCGATCGATTGGTGCGTTCAATTAAGAGGGTACTTAAAAAATCAATTCAAATGGGGGGATCAAGTATAAATGATCATACGATGATTTCTGGCAAGTTAGGCCATTACCAGAATAAACTTCAAGTATACGGACGTGATGGGCAAAAATGTAGAAATAAATCTTGTCAGCTGCCCATAATACGCATAGTAATAGCCCAGAGATCGACATTCTACTGTAGTAGCTGTCAAAAATAATAAATACAAAAAAATATGGCTAACACTAAATCTGCAAAAGCAAAAATAAGAGAAATATCTAAGAAAACTGATGTAAATAAGTCTGTGAGAAATAGATATCGTACCTTTATTAAAAAAGTTGAACTAAATATTGTGAGTGGTGATAAGTCGGCGGCAAAAACCGCTCTGAGATCAGCTGAGTCCGAAATGATGTCTGCTGTTTCAAAAAAGATTGTTCATAAAAACACTGCAGCAAGAAAAATTTCTCGACTATCGAATAAGATAAAATCACTAAAATAGATTCATCAAACTTTTTCCGTATGTTAAGGCCCATAATGGATGTTATGTGGAAACAATAGAGTTTAATTTCGTATTAAAATTTAGCTCCAAGTAAATAATATTTTTTATTGCGATTCAATTTTAATAACGCTAAGTTTATTTAATTAAAAATAATCATTTTAATTATCCAAATTATTTTTTTTAGGTCTGGATTCATAATTAGAATTCAGTAGGTGCTTTTTGGAATAGTTTTTTCCAAATGAAAAAAAGTGCAAAAAAAAATTATGCTTTTATCTAAAATTGGATACAATTTTAATGACTAAAATTGAGGGAGTTCATAATTAATGTTTCAAGATCTAGAAAATGCACAGCCCTCAAAATCTAGCATTCGAGATCAATGGAATATTGTTTTAAAAAAACTTAATTCTGAATATGGAAATGAAATATTTAATAGCTGGATAAAAAATATATCTATAAAAAACTTAGATAACGATATTATATATTTTACTGTTCCGACAAGGTTTATCAGAGACTGGATTACTTCACATTATTTAGACAAGATTATCTATTTTTTAAATCAAGAAAATCCTGATATTAAACGAGTAAAAATTAGCATAGATAATGCACTTACCTCGAATATGCTTAACCTGAATAAGGATATATCTTCGGAAAATAATCAGATTAAGGCCTCATTTAATTCAAACTCATCAGACGATTGGCCTTTAGATGAGAGATTCACTTTTGACAAATTTATAACGGGTCCTACCAATGAACTTGCCTTTGCATCAGCCAAGAGACTTTGCTCGGATGATACATACGAATTTAATCCACTTTATGTTTATGGTGGAGTAGGACTAGGCAAAACACATCTTCTACATGCTATAGCTTGGCAGATAAATGAAGAGAAAGTAAATAGTAAAGTACTTTATCTATCAGCTGAACGATTTATGTTTCAGTTTATAAAATCACTTAGGCAAAAAGACACAATGACTTTCAAACAGAAATTTAGATCTGCTGATGTTTTAATTATAGATGACATTCAGTTTATGATTGGTAAAAATTCAACTCAAGAAGAATTTTTTCACACTTTTAATTCATTATTAGATTTGAATAAAAGAGTTATCATATCTGCCGATAGGTCTCCAAGTGAACTTAGCAGTTTTGATGATCGTATGAAGTCAAGATTATCAGGTGGTTTAGTTGTTGATATAATGCCAACAACATATGAATTGAGATATTCGATAATAAAAAATAAGTATAGTGAATTAAGAGAAAAAAATAAAAATAGTATATTTGAACTTGATGAAAATATTTTAGAATTTTTAGCTAAAACAATAACATCAAATATAAGAGAACTAGAAGGTGCTTTAAATAAAGTATTCACTTTTTCAAATATATTAGGAAAAAAGATTGATATCGAATTAACAAAATCAGTTCTTAAAGATTTGCTTAAATCTAGCAATCGAAGAATAACAATCGATGAGATTCAAAATAAGGTTGCAAGTTATTTTAATATTAAAATTGATGATCTTATTTCAAGTAGAAGGATTAGAACTTTTGCTCGACCAAGACAGGTGGCGATGTACCTTACAAAAAAATTGACCACGAGATCTTTGCCAGAGATTGGTAGAAAATTTGGAGGCAGAGACCATACAACTGTAATACATGCAGTTAAAAAGATTGAAGAATTAAAACAGAATAATCCAAAATTTGATGAGGATATTAATTTAATTACCCAGATGATCACATCAGTTTAGTTATTTTCATATTATTCAAAAAATTGAAGAAATATGTTACAGTAATAATAATCAATTAGATTTATGGAAATTAAAGCAAACAGTTCTGACCTTTTGAAAGCTCTAAATCATATACATGGAATTGTTGAGGTTAGACATACATTACCAATATTATCCAATATTGTATTATCTGCAGAAAACAACGAGCTTAGCCTATCCTCTACTAATCTAGATATTTTTTGTTCCGACAAAATAGATGCAGAAATAGTTAACTCAGGGGAAATTTCTGTTCCTGCAATAACTTTCTTTGAAATTGTTAAAAGATTGCCTTCTGGATCAGACGTAATACTGAGTATGGGTGATGAAGACACAGAGCTAATATTAAAGTGTGGAAGGTCTAAATTTAATCTTTCCACGTTAAGGACTGAGGACTTTCCAATACTTTCAGATAAAGATTTATCTACTAATTTTGTAATTAGCGCTGACGAACTAAGCAGGATGATAGATAAAACAAAGTTTGCGATATCTAATGAAGAAACAAGATACTATTTAAATGGTATTTTTTTTCACAAAGCAGAGAGTAATTCTATTAAATTTTTAAGAGCCGTAGCTACTGATGGACATCGACTGGCTCAATACGATATTCCTCTTCCCCAAGGTGCTGAAGAAATTACTGGAATAATCATCCCTAAAAAAACAGTTTTTGAATTAAGAAAGGTATTAGATGATGCTGATGGTGACGTAAGTGTATCTTTAAACGAAAATAAAATTAAGTTCTCATTTAATAATTTGAAAATAATATCAAAAGTAATAGATGGCACTTTTCCTGATTATACAAAAGTTATTCCTCAAAATAATGATAAGGAATTTAAAACAAATAATTCTGAACTTAAAAATGCTATTGATAGAGTATCAGCTGTAGCAATTAACGAGGAAACAAAATCAAAGGCAATTAAATTAACAATTGAAAATAATAAACTAAATCTCAGCGTTGAAAGTCAATCTAAGGGATCCGCAAAAGAAGAGATTGATATTAGTTATAGTAATGAAAAAGTTGATATTGGTTTCAATTCTAGGTATCTACTGGATATCTGTAATGAGGTTGATGGTGATGAAATAGATGTAAACTTACTCGATTCAATATCCCCTGCTATTATTTTAGATAAAACTGACGAAAATTTATTCTTTGTTTTAATGCCAATGCGTATTTGAATGAACCCCAATGTTAGTATTGAAAAAATTACATTAATTAATTTTAGAAACCATAAGAATACGCAGATTTCTGATTTAAAGACATTTATTGTTCTTACAGGAGAAAATGGCTCTGGAAAAACAAACTTACTAGAAGCCATATCATTATTTGCTCCTGGAAGGGGATTAAAAAATACTCAATTGAACGAGATGCCTTTTCTCAAGAATAGTGAAGGACACTTCGAGATAAAATTAGAAATAAAATACGACACTGGACATATTATTTTACACAGACGTTTTTCTAACGAGGATAAAAGAAAAAATTTTATCACTCTAGATGAGGAAAAAATAAATAATTCAGAATTATTAAATTATATAAATATACTTTGGGTTACTCCCATAATGGAAAAAATTATGCTTCAAAGTAATTCTGAAAAAAGAAGTTTTTTTGATAGATTAAACTTCAATGTTAACAATAATCACTTAAAAAATCTTTCAAAATTGCAAAGGCTATTAAAGGAAAGACTGTCTCTATTAAAAAAAATTAATTATGAGTCCGAGTGGATGCATATATTAGAGCATAAAATTGCAGAGATATCATTTGTGATAATCAATGACAGAATGAATTTCATGAAAATCTTAAATCACCAGCTTTCAGAAATTAAAAAGCCATTCACTTCATGTTTAATAGAACTTGTTCATGAATTAGATAGTTTGGGTGAGTTTTTAGACGATAAGGAAAAGTTCGTTAGTAAATATAGCTCAGCTTTAGAAGCTAAAAGAGCATTGGATACAGAATTAAATAAAACCACACATACCATAAACAAGGTCAATATTTCTATTTGGAATAATAATCAACGTGATATTGAAGCTAAAAACTGTTCAACTGGGGAACAAAAATCAATCTTGTTATCCATTATTATTTCAGTTGCATACTTGATTAAAAATAAGAACTTGGGCCGCTCACCAATATTATTACTTGATGAAGCCATGGCCCATTTAGATAATATGCATAAGGAATACCTTTTTAAAGAATTATCAAAATTAGAATCTCAAGTTTTGTTTTCAGGTGTTTCAAGAGACTTATTTGCAAATATTACTGATCAAACAGTTTTCTTTGAGATGAAAAATATTATATAATAATTTAGTGAATACACCCTCTAACAACTATAGCGCAGATTCAATCAAAGTATTAAAAGGTCTCGAGGCAGTCAGAAAAAGACCTGGTATGTATATTGGTGATACAGACGATGGCAGTGGTCTTCACCATATGATATTTGAAGTTGTTGATAATTCAATTGATGAAGCCCTCGCAGGACATTGTGATAGAATCTCGATCACATTAAATTCCGATGGATCTGTTTCAGTTGAAGATAATGGTCGAGGAATACCAACGGATATTCATCCTGAAGAAAAAATTTCTGCCGCAGAAGTTATCATGACACAATTGCATGCCGGCGGTAAATTTGACCAAGACTCTTACAAAGTGTCGGGTGGACTGCATGGAGTTGGAGTTTCAGTAGTGAATGCACTTTCATCAAAATTAAGTCTCAATATTTTTAGACAAGGATGCGAGCATTATATTGAATTCAATCACGGTGATGCAATCAATCCCCTTAGTCAGATAGATAAAAATGTTGAACGCAATGGAACAAAAATAACATTTTTTCCTGACGAAGAAATATTCTCAAATATTGAATTTGATAGCAAAGTTCTCAAACAAAGATTTAGAGAAATGGCGTTCCTAAATTCTGAAATCACAATTGTATTTTTAGATAATAGATCAGCTGATAAAAAAGAAACATTATTTCATTTCGAGGGAGGTATTGGTGAGTTTGTTAAATATTTAGATAAATCGAAAAAATCATTAATCGAAAAACCAATTTTTATTGAAGGTATAAAAAATAAAATTGAATTTAGCTGTGCTCTTTGGTGGAATGATAGCTATTATGAGCAAATATTAACATTTACGAATAATATTCGACAGAAAGATGGAGGCACTCATTTATCAGGTTTTCGTTCAGCTCTTACTCGAGTAGTAAATGGTTATCTTGATGGAAGTAAAAATTCTAAGAAGCAAAGTGTTCAACCGAATAGTGATGATATTAGAGAGGGCTTGACGTCAGTAATTTCAGTAAAAGTTCAAGATCCTAAATTCTCGTCACAAACTAAAGACAAATTAGTGTCCTCAGAAGTAAGGCCAGTGATAGAAGGAATTGTTAATGAAAAATTAACAGACTGGTTTGAAAGACATCCAAATATATCAAAAGAAATAGTACTTAAAATTCAAAAAGCTGCTGAAGCAAGGGATGCCGCAAGAAAAGCAAGAGAATTAACAAGAAGAAAATCTGCTTTAGAAATTACCAATCTTCCTGGTAAGCTTGCGGATTGCCAGGAAAAAGATCCATCTCTTTCGGAAATTTTTATTGTTGAGGGAGATTCTGCAGGAGGTTCTGCTAAGCAGGGACGGGACCGCAAGTTTCAAGCAATACTTCCTTTAAGAGGAAAAATTCTTAACACTTGGAAATCAAGGACAGATAAGATATTGGGTTCAACCGAAATTGGAACACTAATAACTGCGCTTGGTACAGGTATAGGTAATCAAGAATTTGATCTAAATAAATTAAGATATCATAAGGTTGTTATTATGACAGACGCTGATGTTGATGGATCACACATTAGGACTCTATTACTAACATTTTTCTTTAAGGAGATGAGGAGTCTTATAGAAAATGGAAATTTATATATAGCTAGACCACCTCTCTTTAAAATTAAAAGAGGAAAGGAAGAACATTATCTAAGTGACGAAAATGCACTTCAAGAGTCTCTTATCAAATATGGAACTAAAGATTTTTTGTTTAAAACAGCACTTAAAAATGAGTATTCTGGGAAGGACCTAACCAATATGCTTGTTAAGGTTGGAGAAATAATTGATCTTTTCAATAAAATACCAGATAGATATGATCAAAAAGTACTAGAACAAATTGCAATTGCAGGATGTTTGAATACAGACAAATTTTTAGATTCTAAAGAAAAATCAAAAGAAGCCTCAAATTACGTTGCTCAAAGGATAAACATTAGCAGACCTGATTTTGATCGTGGATGGAAAGGTGAATACTCTAAAGAAAATGGCTTTGTGTTCAGAAGAGAACTGAGAGGTGTAGAAGATATCATTAATATTGATAATGACTTACTCCATTCTCAATTAATTGAAAACCTCAACAAAAATTATAGTGACATTTTACAGCTTTTTGAGTCTCCTGGATCACTAATAAATAAAGAAGGAGATCAAATTGAGATTTATTCACCCTCACAATTATTAGATACGATTAACGATATGGGTAAAAAAGGCTTAACAATGCAGAGATATAAGGGCTTAGGTGAGATGAACCCTGAACAGCTGTGGGAAACAACACTTGATCCCAACAACAGATCTTTAATTCAAGTTAAGATTGATGATGAAGAGTCATCAAAAGGCATCTTCGAAGACCTAATGGGAGAAAATGTTCTTCCAAGAAAAGAATTTATTGAAAGTCGTGCTGAAAGTGTGACTAATTTAGATATTTAATCAAATCGTACTCGGTATAGATAGTTATCATTTTTTTTTAGCCATTTAATTTGTTTCTTATAATCAGGACATAAACTTTCTACCTGACGCCAGAATTTGTCGCCGTGATTGAATTCAATTAAATGACTTAATTCATGAGCAACAATATAATGCATGACTTCTAGAGGGGCAAAAATAAGACGCCAATTAATACTAATAACACCAGCTGAATTGCAATAACCCCAATAATTATAACTACTGGATAGCCTTATTTTTTTTACATGAACTTTTAAATTTTTAGAATAATTTTCAATTACATTTTCCAAGATAGAAAGAGCTCTTTTTTGCATCCAATCTTTTAGTATAATTTTGTGTTTATTATCTTTTCCTTTAATAACTAAACTATTTTTTGTAGTAAAGACTTTTGTATTGGTATCGTTTTCAAAAATTATTTTTTTTGTTCTTCCTTCAAATAGAATATTAGAATTATTCTCTATGAATATAAGAGGAGAGAAGGAGTTTACTTGTTTATATATCCACTCAGCATTTTCTTTAGCAAACGTCAGCCCTTCATTAAAACCAACATATTTTGGTATAGAAACCAATCCTCTCAAGTGTTTTTTATCAAAAGTAAATTTATAATTGCGTGATAATTTATTTTTTTTGACTATGATATCAATGGCAGTATTTTTATATTTTAAACAAAAATTTTTTTGAGATTTGCTGGCCATAATGCAACTATAAATTATTATATAAATATTTTAACTTTTAAATTTACTTTGAATAATTCTCTTGAGCTATCACAAAATGAAGACATTAACCTACGATTAAGAACACTCAATCTTATTCGATGGATAGCAGTGCTTGGCCAATTCTCTGCTGTCGTTATTGCTTTTTTTTATTTCCAGATAGTTTTTAATATTTATATCTGTATTTTATTAATCTTACTTAGCGTAACTCTTAATATAGCTGTAAGCGTTTTATATCCTCTGACAAAAATTCTAAACTATAATGAAACCTTCTTTTATTTGGTTTTTGATCTAATCCAATTAGTCTCACTATTGTATTTAACTGGAGGACTAACAAACCCTTTCTGTGTCTTGATATTAGCACCACTTGTAATTGCAGCCACATATTTAGATTTTAGAAGAACGGTTCTGATAACAGTGGTTGCAATCATCTCCCTCAATTTTTTAGCTTATTATTACTTTCCTCTTGAAAGCATAACCCTTGGGATAGGTAAAGATGATTTTTCAGGATTTGAAATATTTTTAATCTGGTCAGCCTTAGTAATTACTTCAATCTTTATAACAGCCTACTGTTTTAGAGTTGCAGATGACTCAAGGAAAACAAGACAGGCTCTAAGACAATCTCAATTATCGTTATCCAATGAAGAACAAGTCTCTGCCTTAATGAGTTTAACAGCAGCAGCTGTTCATGAACTTGGAACACCACTATCAACAATTTCAATCATCAATAAGGAATTAGTTAACAATAACAAAGATGGAGTCTTAGGTGAGGATTTGTTGGTTATCCAGTCTCAACTAGAGCGGTGTAAAGAAATATTAGAACGACTGAGATCAAATAATTTATCTGATAAAAGTAATGAATTTATCAATCAATTAAATTTCGTCCGCTTAATAAATGAAATTGTTTCACCATATGATAATGATAAAATAAAATTTGATATATTTTTTGATGACTATTTTGAGAGAGATAAAGTTGTTATACCCAGATCTGCTGAATTAGTACACTCACTAACTAATATCATAGATAATGCATTTAAGTATGCCATAAATTCTGTAGAAATCAGTCTAAAAAACGAGCAGGAAAAAATCATAATAGAAATCGTCGATGATGGTCCAGGTTTTGCATCAGAAATTTACCCATTTCTTGGTGAACCATATTTACGCAATAATAGGGATAAAAATAAGGAAGGTCTTGGTTTGGGCTTATTTATTTCAAAGAACTTACTTGCAAAGTCACTTGGTGAGATTAAGTTCCTTTATAGAAAAAATAAAGGTGGATGTGTTCAGGTAATTTTAATTAAAAGTGCTTTAGGACTTCAAAATGAATAATATAGAAGGTAATTTGAATTTGGATAAGTCGTTATTGATACTCGATGATGATGATGTATTCAGAAATAGACTTATCACTGCCATGAAGAGAAAAGGGTACGAAGCATATGGTGTTGCTTCGGTTAAAGAGGCCAAGTCTTCATTATCTGAGAAGTTTCCAAAATATGCGGTAGTTGATCTAAGGCTGGATGATGGAAATGGCTTAGAGATAGTGTCTCTACTTTCAAAGCAAAGATCTGATAGTAAAATTGTTATGCTCACCGGATATGGAAATATTCCAACTGCTGTTGCAGCTGTGAAAGAAGGAGCTTGTGACTATTTGGCTAAACCTGCTGATGCAGACGATATCGATGCAGCTTTAAAAGCACCTTATTCATCTAGTCCAGAGCCACCAAAAAATCCTATGTCAGCTGATAGAGTAAAATGGGAGCATATACTAAGGGTTTATGAGTTGTGTAATCGAAACGTTTCTGAGACAGCTAGAAGATTGAAAATGCATCGAAGAACACTCCAAAGAATACTTCAGAAGAAATCACCAAAATAAAATTTTTATAAATTACGCTACTTTACGGCCTTTATTGATCTGTTCTAGCTGAGCTAGTCCCTCGTTTGCTATGTCAATTCCCGCAACTTCATCATCTTCAGCGTTAAGCTCTTCCATGTTTACAAATTCAGCGTAAGTTTTTCTCGTTCTTTCAGTTATTATGTTTGCTTTAAGTAAGGTTTTACATAGTACTCTGAATATATTGTTGCTCTCCATCATTTCCTCGCGTATTACAGAGTCTCTGTCAATTTCTTGCATAAAATGTTTAGTTACAAATTTATGATCTAAGCCAACGCTTTGATAGATTGCTTTCTTTTCCCATGGATTAACTAGATTATAAAGTAAATCTTTGAAAATCATAGCTGACCAATCTTCTACCTTGTATCGTTCTGACTCTGATAGTTTTGGAACAGTTCTATCTGCCCAAATTTTACCGAACTTATGGTGAAATGCTTCATCACTCATTGTGAACTTCAAAAGCGTTTTTAAGAGCGGATCATTAGTATCTTGGTGAGCCATCCCAAATGCCCCCATAGCAAGACCCTCAATCATCATTTGCATTCCAACAATTTTTTTATAAACAACGTCTGATGACACAATTTGCTCTAAAATTCTTCCTAGAGTTGGACCAACTGGATATGGGGATCCCCATCTTGCTTTTATGTAATTAGTAAACCCAGTAACATGTCTAGCTTCTTCGCGAGTTTGGTTAGCTGCGTATTCTTGTGCGCCTGGATCTTTTAATACATGACAAAGGCTTGCACTTAAAGATAAAGCACCTTGCTCACCATGCAGAATTTGAGAAAGCACCCATCTAAAGCTCTCATTATTTAATTTAATTTTTTGCTTTTCAGTCAAGCTATTAGCAATTGCAGGTACTCTAAGTTCCATACAGAAGACATCAGGGTCGACTATATATTCATTTTCCATATCAAACGGTTCATCAAAATCAATGTAAGATTTGTCATTTGGATCCCAAAAATGTTTATGAGTAGCTGATATCATTTGATCAAAACTATCAACTCTTTCAATATACCTATCTTTTTCTATCATCGGTATGAAATGACTAGGGTTGGTAGCGTTATATGCTGGATCTTTATTCATCGCATTTTTTCCGTTACGCGACATTTGCCACATTCTTTTTAGTTTAAAGATCTGATCTTTTGCATATATTTTTGCAAAATCTAATTTTTGTTGTAGTTCAGCCATAAGCTCATTATACATGATTATAAATTTAGTCCTATAAATTTATGAGCGTATGCTCATAAATATTCAAAAAATTATTATTAATTTCAATAGTTTATAATTTTTAAATAAATATGTCATGATTTTCAGCAATTAATTATAACTTTAATTTGAATTAAAAACTTTAAGAATTAATTGTACAAATTGTGATTTTTTCCATATTTTGAGCCACTATTAAAAATACCCATAATGTTACAGAAAATAGAAAATTGGTTTTTTAGATTCCGCCTTCCAGTTCTTGCTGTTTTTGTCCTAATTACAATTGTGATGGCTTATTTTGCAGTTCAAATAAGAATGGATGCAGGCTTTGCAAAACAGTTACCCAACAGTCATTCATTTGTAAAAACATATTATGAGTATCAGGATGATCTTAGTGGAACAAATAGTATTACCATTGCGTTGAGAAAAACTGAAGGTGATATTTTTACTAAAGAATATTTATCAAAGCTCTTTAACTTGAATAACACAATTAGATATCTCCCTGGTGTGAATCAGGGATCAATGCAATCTCTATGGACACCCAATATTAGGGTAATGCGAGTAACAGAAGAAGGCTTTGAGAGTTCTGAGGTGATTCCGGGAACAGTTACTCCAGAGAAACTTACGCCAGAAATAATTGAAAGTATTAAGGAAAGAATATTAACAGGTGGACATGTTGGGAGTATTGTGGCAAATGATTTTACTTCATCGCTTATTAAAGTCGAATTAACTGAATACAATCCCAAAACTGGTGAAAAATTAGATTACCTCAAGCTCGGTCAAGAAATTGAAACAATAAGAGATGAATATGAACAGGGCGATTATCGAGTTGAGATAACTGGATTCGCTAAAATGATTTCCGATATCGCGAGTGAAGCATATAATGTTGTCATATTTTTTGGACTTGCATTCTTTCTAACTGTCTTAGCTGTCTATTGGTATTCTAGATCTTGGACATTGACATTTCTTCCATTAATTTGCTCGCTTACTTCTCTAATATGGCAATTTGGAATGCTTAAAATACTTGGGTTTGGATTAGATCCTCTCGCAATTTTAGTTCCATTTTTAGTTTTTGCGATAGGTGTTTCACATGGTATCCAACAAGTGAATCAAATTACTAAGGAAGTCATTGAAGGACAAACAGCTGAATACGCTGCTAGGGCATCTTTCTCAAGACTTCTTGTGCCCGGTTCAATGGCATTAGTCACTGACTTGGTAGGTTTTGGTACATTAATTTTATTGCCAATTGGAATGATACAAGAACTTGGTATTACTGCATCAATTGGTGTTGCATTTAAAATTGTAACAAACCTTATAATGCTACCCCTCGCAGCATCATACGCAAGATATAATAAAAGTTTTGCCACCCGAGCACAGTCTGCAATTTCTTATAGACAAAATCTTATGGGATATTTTGGAAAATTAGCTAGACCCAGAGAAGCTGTTATTACTCTATCAGTAAGTGCAGTATTGTTTGTAGGTGCTGCATACTTGGCAAGTGAAAGGCATGTAGGAGATTTACATGCAGGAGCTCCAGAGTTAAGGCCTGAAGCAAGGTTCAATCAAGATATAAATGAGATAACAAAAAGATATAATGTAACTACTGATGTTTTAGTTGTAATTACGGAGGCATTGGCAACTGGAGGTTTAAATCCATGCAGATCTACGTATGTTGTTGATGCACAAAACAATCTTCATTGGTACTTAGAAAATATACCAGGAGTTACAAAGGTAATTTCACTTTCAAGTATAGCAAAAAGAGCTCTTAGTGGATACGCAGAAGGTAATCTAAAATGGTCTTACCTCCCACGTAATGCTCAAGCACTAGGTTTCGCAACAAGTGTAGTAGATCCATCAACTGGGTTGATAAATGAAGAATGTTCTATTATGCCCATTTATGTTTTCACAGAAGATCATAAGGCTACGACTATTAGTACTGTTATAGAAAGTGTGGAAGAATATAATAAAAAGTTTCGCGAGTTAGATGATACGATAACATTCAAAACTTTAATTGCTAAGCCTGCCGAGGGGACAGATGTGATACCCACTGTTGATAGTCTAGGCGGCGAAGAAACTAATATTGAAGATTTATTAGATATTAATAATCCCAAAGTATTCACTGACGATGAATTTGCTGATTTTGGATATGAGAATGGTTTTAATACAAGAAACATTATGCTTGGCCAAGGCCTTATCAATTATTACAGAGATATTGATTCTTTTGATGATAATGTAAATTATATGGTGAAAGATATTAAACAATCAGAAATAACCATCAAAGAATTTTTCAAAAATAATCCTGAATTTGAGAGCATCATATTTGAGTCAGATGAAATTAAAAATAGATTAGCAAGTGGGTCTGTTGGGATCCAACATGCAACTAATGAAGTTATTGAAAAAGGCGAATTACCAATGATGATAATTGTTTACATAGTAATTTTAATACTTGTATTTGTGACTTATCTTGATTGGCGCGCAACTATATGTTGCACAGTTCCACTCACATTTGCCACTATGTTAGGTTATGCATTTATGGACTTGGCTCAAATAGGCTTAAAGGTATCTACTCTTCCAGTTATGGTGCTGGCAGTTGGTGTAGGTGTAGACTACGCATTCTACATATACAATCGAACTCAGACTCGCTTGAAAGAAGGAATGAATATAACAGAAGCATTTGAACATACTTTTGCCAACACAGGTGCAGCAGTCGTCTTTACGGCAATCACGTTAGCAATTGGTGTCTCTACTTGGTCATTTTCAGCACTGAAATTCCAAGCTGATATGGGATCATTATTAACTTTTATGTTTTTAATCAACATGGTTTGCGCAATGACAACGCTTCCCGCTCTAGCAGTCATATTGGATAAGCTCTTCCCTAGGAAAATTACTTCTGAGTAAGCTGAAGAAAAACGTCCTCTAATTTAGTTTCGATTATCTTCATATCTTTTATTTGAGAACTTGTCGAATTTACTGCATTAAGCATTGCATTAAAATTAACTTCACTGGGTTTATATTTTATATGAATTTGCATATCTTTAATTTGTATATCTAAATTTAATTTATTAAGCTCCGACAAATCAAAATTGTTATCATAATAATCAACAATTACAGTCATTTTATCTAAAAAGGATTTTATATTGTTTGTAGTATCATTAGCTATTAACTTACCTTCATTAATAATAGCAATTTCATTACAGAGTTCCTCTGCTTCATGTAAATAATGGGTGGTAATAATTATAGTTTTACCGTTTTGATTTAGTTTATGAATATTCTCCCATAAGTTGCTTCTGAGTTCTACATCAACACCTGCTGTTGGTTCGTCTAGTATCAATATTTCTGGATCATGGACCATTGCTTTGGCAATAAGAAGACGTCTTCTCATTCCTCCAGACAAAGTTCTGGCGTAAGCTTTTGCTTTATCTTCTAATGCGAGCATCTGGAGAATCTCCATTGTTTTTCTATCCTTCTTACCAATGCCATATAAGCCTGCTTGTATCTCTAAAAGCTCGTAAGGAGTAAAAAAAGGATCAATGTTTAATTCTTGAGGCACAATGCCCATCAGCTTCTTAGCGCTTATTAAATTTTTTTCGTGATTGATGCCAAGTACTTCAATCTTACCAGAAGTTTTTTTTGCTAAATCCGCTAGTATATTAATGAATGTGGACTTCCCTGCTCCATTTGGTCCAAGTAAGCCGAATATTGAACCTTTCTTTATATTCAATGAAATATCGTCTAATGCAAGTTTTGCATTATCAGAACTTGATTTGTAAACCTTGCTTAAATTATTAACTGCTATTGCTAATTCTTTAGACATATATTTTATTAATTAAGAGAATATATAGTGTTTCAAAGTAATTTCTTGTATCATCCAGATTATGAATTCTCCAGAAATAAAAAATAATCAAGAAGAAAGTATTGAGTTAGTTTCATCCAAAAAAGTAAGTTGTTCTGGTCCTGATGGCCCTCTCGGACACCCTAAAGTTTATTTAGATATGGGTGATAACAATAGTTTAGTTTGTCCCTACTGCAGCAAGATATTTAAATTGATTTAAATGAAAAGTAACAATCACCTATTTTTAGTTGATGGCTCAGGATATATTTTTAGGGCATATTATGCATTACCGCCATTATATAGAAAGAGTGATGGCCTACCAACTGGCGCAGTAAACGGCTTCTGTAATATGCTTTTTAAACTAATTGAAGATACCAATAAAAGCATTGGGCCAACTCATTTAGCAGTAATCTTTGATAGTGCAAGAAAAACTTTTAGAAATGAAATTTATAAAGATTACAAGGCAAATAGAGGTGATCCACCAGAAGACTTAATCCCACAATTTAAAATTATTAAGGATGCAGTAACCGCTTTTGGTATCCAGTCAATTGAGTCTAATGGATTTGAAGCAGACGATATTATAGCTACATATGCTGATGCTGCTGAAAAGAAGGATTGGCAAGTTTCTATTGTATCATCAGATAAAGACTTAATGCAATTGGTCTCAAAAAAAATCAATCTTGTTGATACTATGAAAAATAAAAATATTGGACCAAAAGAAGTTGAAGAAAAATTTGGTGTAGGGCCAGATAAGGTAATTGATGTTCAGGCTCTTGCTGGAGATAGTTCAGATAATGTTCCTGGAGCACCTGGTATAGGTATAAAGACGGCAGCTCAACTAATAAATGAATTTGGAAATCTTGAAAAATTATTAAAAAAGTGTGGAAATATTAAACAAGAAAAAAGAAGAGATAATATTCAAAATAATAAAGAGCAAATAATAATTAGTAAAAAGTTAGTAACTTTAAAGAAAGATGTAAAAGATATTCCGTTACTTGCAGATCTAAAAAATAATAATTTAGCAATAACAAAATTAGTTCCGTTTCTAGAAGATCTTGAACTGAAGAAATTAGCAGATCGTATTAGAAAAAAAAAATCCAGAGGTAAAATTTGAAACCAAAAATATTGAGGAATCTAAAGTTGAAAAAAATGAATCAGGTAACACAAGTAGTGATAAAGAAATTGCAGCTAAAAATATAAATACTAAATATATACTTATTGACAACATAGAAAATCTTGAGGAATTAAAATCAACAATCTATGAGATAGGCCATTTCGTTTATGATGTAGAAACTGACTCTTTAAATATATTAGAAGCCAATCTTATCGGAATATCAATTTGTTATGGCTTAGAAACTTCTTACTATATTCCGTTTAATCACATTAATGAACTTAATCAAAGAATAAAAAAGCAAATTAAAATCGAAGAGTTTCTTAAAATTTTTAAACCGATAATGGAAGACTCATCAATTATAAAAATTGGACACAATATAAAATATGATAATGCCATATTAATGAAATATGGTGTCGGTGTGATTGGTTGTGACGATACAATGTTAATGTCATTTATTTCTGATGCAGGGATCAATCGCCATGGAATGGATGATCTTGCAAAGATACATCTCAATAAAGAAACAATAAAATATAAAGAAGTTGTTGGAAGTGGAAAATCTCAGATCACATTTGATAAAGTTGATTTAAAGAATGCGTTAAAATATGCTGCTGAGGATGCAGATATTACTTACAAACTTTACTTATTTTTTAAAAAAAGGATCAACCATGAAAAAAATAATTATATTTATTCCAATATTGAAAAGCCCTTAATTGATTGCATTCAAACTATGGAATTAAATGGCATAAAGGTTGATAAAGAGTACTTAAAAAAGCTTTCAACAGATTTTTCAAAAAGAATATTAAAATTAGAAAGTAAGATATACAAAGATACTGGTACAGAGTTTAATATTGCATCACCAAAGCAGCTATCCGATGTATTATTCGACAAACTCAAACTAAAACCTCCAAAAAAAACAAGAACAGGAGAAAAATCTACAGGAATAGATGTACTTGAAGATCTTGCATACGGTGGCAACAAAGTTGCTGAAACTATTATAGAATGGAGGCAGCTATCAAAGCTAAAGAATACTTATACAGAGGCCTTACAAACTCATATTATTAAATCTACAGGAAGAATACATACTTCATATGCAATGGCTTCAACTAGCACAGGTAGACTTGCATCCTCTGATCCAAATTTGCAAAATATTCCAATCAGAACAAAAGAAGGTAGATCAATCCGTAAAGCATTTATTCCAGATAAAGGTCAAACAATCTTTGCGGCAGACTACAGCCAGATAGAACTAAGAGTATTGGCTCATATGGCTGATGTATCTCAACTAAAAGATGCTTTCAATAATAATGAGGATATACATCAATTAACTGCATCAGAGATTTTTAATGTCAAACACAAAGATGTCAGTAAAGATTTACGCAGAAAAGCAAAAGCTGTTAATTTTGGAATAATTTATGGAATTTCTGCATTTGGACTAGCAAAACAGTTATCAATATCTAACTATGAAGCAAGTGATTTTATAAAAGAATATTTTAAAAAGTTTTCTGGAATAAAGGAATATATGGAAAATACAAAAGAATTTTGTCGAAAAAATGGTTATGTTGAAACACTATGTGGGCGAAAGTGTTTTTTTCCACGAATAAAAGATAAAAATTTTGCTTTAAGGTCATTTCAAGAAAGAGCAGCTATAAACGCTCCAATTCAAGGGACTGCTGCAGATATTATAAAGTTAGCAATGATAAAGATTAATGATAAAATAAAAGCCACTAATGAATGCAAGATGCTTCTCCAAGTTCATGATGAGCTCATTTTTGAAATTAAAAATGATAAACTAAAAAAATATAGAAAAATAATTGTGGCCGAAATGGAAAATGCACTGAAACCAAAGTTCGATCTCTCTGTACCACTCTCGGTTGATAGTAATAATGCAAATAATTGGAGTGATGCTCATTAATGACTAAAACTATTATACTTGTTACTGGAGGATTTGATCCTATTCACAGTGGGCATATTGTTTACTTTAAGGACGCAAAAAAACTAGGAAATAAACTTGTAGTTGGTGTTAATTCAGATAATTGGTTGATAAAAAAAAAGGGTAGTGCTTTTCTTCCTATTAATGAAAGAATAGAAATTGTTTCAAATTTATCTGTAGTTGATGCTGCCATTGAATTTGAAGATGATGAATATCAATCTGCGTCAAATGCTATTCAAAAAGTTTTAGAAATTTATCCAGATGATAAAATAATTTTTGCAAATGGTGGTGATAGAAATCAAGCTAATATTCCTGAAATGAATAAATTTGTGAACAACGAAAGAGTAAGTTTTGAGTTTGGAGTTGGTGGAGATTTTAAAAAAAATTCGTCTAGTTGGATATTAAAAAGTTGGAAAGGGCCGGTTGAATATCGACCGTGGGGTTGGTATAGAGTTTTAGATGATAGTGGTGACCACAAAGTCAAAGAAATAGAAGTCAATCCTAAGTCAAGATTAAGTTACCAATCACACTCTAAGAGATCTGAAGTCTGGACTGTGATTAGTGGAGAAGCCCTGGTTACAATTGATGATCAAATAACAGAGTTAAAAATCAACGAGTCAATATTTATTCCAATTAATTCTAAGCACCGATTAGAAAACAAGTCAGATATGAAATTAAATATTATTGAAATTCAAACAGGATCATATTTTGGTGAAGACGATATAGAGAGATATGAAGATGATTATGATCGATTATAATATATGAAAGTTAATTATCCATATCTTTATTTAGCTTTTTTTTTACTACTTAATATATTTAATTTTGTAGATAGAAATCTGCTTATAGCCTTTGCTCCTCAAATAAAGTCTGAATTTAATCTTACAAATGTGCAATGGGGGCTTCTGACAGGCGTTTATTTTCTCTTTTTTTATTCAGTTTTTGGCATATTTATGGGTGTGCTTGGAGATAAATTTAGTAGAATGAAAATTGCTGCTGTGGGCGTATTTTTATGGAGCTTAATGACAGCTTTTACTGGTGTTGCTAAAAACTTTTCACACTTAATTTTCGCCAGAGCTCTAATCGGTGTTGGAGAATCAGCATTAACTCCTAACGCAATATCAATGCTATCTGATCTTTTCAAACAGAATCAAAGGGGGACTGCTTCCGCTATTTATTATTTAGGCATACCTTTGGGTGTTGGATTTGGAATGTTAATCGCCGCTTTTTTTGGACCAGTTTTTGGATGGAGAGCGGTATTTATCACATTAGGTTTGATTGGAATGGGACTTGGAATAGTAACTTATTTTCTTTTTGAACCGAGACGTGGTCAACTAGATAAATCTTTTAATCAAGATAGCAAATCTGCAAGCATTCGAGAAATTATAAGTATGACAAAATATGCTCTTTATAATTCTAAATGTCTAAAATTCGTAATTATTGGTAGTATTTTTTTGCACATACCATTAGGCGCAGGAAACTTTGAAGTTTTATGGGCTGTAAATGAAAGAGGTTTTACTGCAAGTTCATATAATTCTCTTTTTGGCATTTTTTTTATATTAGGTGGAACTGTTGGCGCAGTCCTTGGTGGCGTTTTATCCGATCGCATAAGTCATTACTTTAAGGGAGGCGTAATGACCTTTTTAGTTATATCTTATTTAATTTTAACACCCTTAACTGTTAGTTATCGATTTATTAGTCCCGAAATAAACTTCTTCTATTTAACTTTATTTTTTGTTTCTTTTAACGTTACCTTTTTCTATGGGCCAGTTTTTGCCTCAGTACAGGAATTAACTCCAGTTAAAGTTAGGTCAACGATGGTTGCCGTATTCATATTGGGAGTAAATATTATTGGAATGGGAGTAGGTAGTTTCCTTACAGGCTATCTTATTGATTACGTATTTAATGATTTTTCATCTCCATATACATTTTCTTTAATTTCAATTGGGCTTACATCAATTATAGCAATCATTTGCTATTTTATTGCCAGTTTTAGCTACAAAGAGGACATTGAGAGAGTAATAAATCTTAATTAGCAATAGGACCTGAAGCTTTTACATTCTCTTCAACGTCAGATTCAAACTTAGTAAAATTACTAATGAACATTTGCACTAATTTTTTAGCCTGCACATCATAATCAGAATCACTTTGCCAAGTTTTTTTAGGATCTAATATCTGTTCATTAATTCCATCAACTTTGACTGGGACTGAGAAACCAAAATTTGGATCTTTTCTCATTTCGGTATTAGCGAGCTTACCTGAGAGGGCAGCATTCAGTAATGTTCTAGTATTTTTAATTGATATTCTTTCGCCAACTCCATAAACACCACCAGACCAACCTGTGTTTACAAGCCAGCAATCTACCTCATGATCTGATATCTTTTTTTTAAGTAAGTTTCCGTACTCTATTGGATTTCTAGGCATAAATGGTGCGCCAAAACATGTTGAAAATGTTGCCTGGGGTTCGTTTGAAAGACCAATTTCAGTACCTGCAACTTTTGCTGTATAGCCTGATAGAAAATGATACATCGCCTGACCTGCAGTAAGCTTAGCAATAGGAGGCAATACACCAAATGCATCAGCAGTTAGCATAATAATATTTTTGGGGTGACCAGTTTTTCCAGATATGGTAACTCCTGGAATATAGTCTAAAGGATAAGCTCCCCTTGTATTTTCTGTCAAAGAATTGTCATCTAGATCTAAAGTTCCATCATCTTTCATGACAGCATTTTCAATAACTGTACCTTTCATTTGAGTTGTAGCATAAATTTCTGGCTCTGCATTTTCAGATAGTCTTATGAGTTTTGCATAGCAACCACCTTCAAAATTAAAAAGCCCTTCATCTGACCATCCATGCTCATCATCTCCAAGGAGTGATCTTTTAGGATCCGCACTTAATGTAGTTTTACCCGTACCTGATAGACCAAAGAAGATTGCAGAATCACCATTTTCACCAGTATTAACAGAACAATGCATTGGCATAATATTTTTCTCAGGAAGCAAGAAATTTAAAAGAGTAAATACAGATTTTTTTGTTTCGCCCGCGTACTCAGTACCAGCTATTAAAATTATTTTTTCTGCGAGATTAACAGCGATTACAGTTTCACTATTCGTGCCATGAATGCTTGGATCCATTTTCAAACTTGGAAAGTTCACAATAGTATACTCTGAATTAAAATGCTCAAGCTCATCAGCGTTTGGTCTCACAAGTAAATGTCTAGCAAATAATCCATGCCAAGCATATTCTGTTATTATTGAAACATTTAACGAATGATTACGATCTGCTCCGCCCATTAAGTTATGTAAATATAATGATTTATCTTTTGAGAAATCTATAAATGCATCGGCGATTTTTGTATAATATTCTTCTGAGATAGGTACGTTTGTTTCACCCCAATGAATTTTTTGATCATTTATACTTTCTTTAACAAAAAATTTGTCATTAGCTGACCTACCTGTATGCTTGCCAGTTTTAACAACTAAAGCTCCATGAGATGATAGTTTACCTTCGCCAGAGGTATAAGCAACTTCATATAGTTCCTCAGAGTTTAGGTCGTTTTTAATTGAAGAAGCATTTTGTATAATGCTATTTTTTACTGATTTTTGCATATTTTGAGGTTGTGATAAAAACATATAATAACATGTATGTTAAGTGCTAATATCTAAATAAATGAAAAAAACTGTTAGTTAAATTATGCAATATTTCTGCCATTTTATGGTCATATAATACTTTAAAATATAATGAAAATTTGAAATGAAACACCTTATTGCCCTCGTAGATGATGATCGAAATATTTTAATTTCCCTTGAAGAGTTGCTTAAAAAAGAGGAATTTGAAATTCATACCTATAGTGACGGCCAGTCAGCATTGATTGGCATGTCTAGGTATCCTCCAGAATTAGCAGTAATTGATATAAAAATGCCAAAAATGGATGGATATGAATTATTTAAAAAAATAAGAGAAAAAACTGAAATACCTGTGATCTTCCTGACATCAAAAGACCAAGAGGCCGATAGATTGAAAGGCTTAATGCATGGCGTTGATAGCTATGTAACAAAAAGTGGAAATTTTTCAAAGGAAATCTTAATAGAAACAATTAAAAATACACTCAATAGAAAAAATATAGATAAGGAAAATTCTGAAAAAAAACAAATAATTATCCTTGGAAATCTCAGGCTAGACTGTTTGAGGTACGAATGTGAGTGGAAGGAGAAATTACTTTTAGAACCTCTAACCACAACAGAATTTAAAATAATAAGGGAATTGGTTGAAAGACCAGGCATTGTTAAATCAAGAGATAGATTAATGGAAATTGCTTATAGAGATGAATTAGATGTTGATGACAGAACAATTGACAGCCATATAAAGAGGATTAGAAAAAAATTTAGAAAAATCGATCCTGAGTTTAAATCCATCAACACTTTATACGGATCAGGATATAAATGGAAATAATATAGTATACAACTTGAACAGCCTATTTAGAAAATTTTTATTATATAATATTGTTGGATTACTAATTTTAATAGTTAGTGCAATATTTATAATTATTTTCCTTAATAACTATCAACTTAATAAAAGACTTAAACAAATCGATAATCAGTCGTTAATTATTTATAACTTCTTAAAAACTTCAAATTTGCTCAGAAATATAAAAACACAACTATCTACGGAGGTTATTCTCTCTAAGTTAGAAATCAAAAATCTTTCTATTATAATTATGGATGAGAACATGAGTATCTTATTAGATACGAAAGGCTATGACTTAGAAAATAGTTCTTTTGCAAATCAGTCTGCTGCAGAAGTAGAGATCATAGATAAAAATAGTTCAATAATTACTTCTAGCTTAGATCAAAAAGATAACTTAGCTAATAGAGATTTTTTAAATCACCCAACGTTCCTTATTAATTTTAAAAATTTAGAAAAAGGGACTCAGAAAAATTTTTCAATCGAGTTGAATAATAATAAACTTGAATTGGTCTCAATACTGCCCATTAGTTATGATGACATTTACTACTATATTGTTGCGCATGAAGACAATACCAATATTCAAAACATAAATAATCAAATACAACTAAACGTATTACTAACAGGTTTAGCTATTGGAGGGTGCTTGATACTATTCTCATTTTTTTTAAACTTTATAATCCTCAAACCTATTAGAAACTTAGCAAATGCTGCTGAAAAAGTCCAAATGGACTATAAAACAAAACCTCTTATTTCTGGACTGGATAGAAGAGATGACGAAATTGGCCAACTATCTAAAATCATCAATGAAATGTTAAATAGTTTATATAATAAAATTGATAATGCTGAAAATAATTCAGCTGATTTGATGCATGAAATTCGAAATCCTCTTGCCTCAATTAAAATGGCTTCAGAGGTTATTACGAATAAGATGAGTGATAGCCAAAAAAAATTTCTAGATCTTATTCAGAATGATATTTCAAGAATTGAAAGTATCATCACTGATTATTCAGCGATGATTAAAAATGAAGTAAATTTGTATAAAAGCCAATTACAAAAATTTGAAATTAAATCCTTATTACATGAGATTATAGAAGATACTCAAAAAGTATTACCAGATCAAATCCAAATAAAATTTTTATACGATCAAGATAATCAAAAGGATATTTTTGTTGATGGTCAGAAGAAATTTTTTTCACAAGCTATTAAAAATATTTTAGATAACGCAATTTCTTTTTCTCCAAAGCCTGGAATTATAAAAGTCCTTTTATCATCGACCAGTAACTACCTGAGTATAGCAATTGTTGATGAGGGACCGGGAATTAAGGAGCCTGATATGAAAAGAATTTTTGAGCGTTTTTACTCCTTAAGAGAAGAAGATTATAAATCACATTCTGGACTTGGATTAAATATTGCCAAACAGATTGTTGATGCACATGAAGGCTCAATTTCTGTAGATAATGTTATAGAAGAAAATGATATTAAGGGCGCGAAGTTTATCGTCAACCTACCACAGGTAAATATTAATAAATAATCATATTGAATATTAATCTATTTAACCCTATATTTTAATCAGAATTATGGCCAATGAAGATTTTAAAGTAGCAGATATAGAACAAGCTGAATTCGGCAGGAAAGAAATATCCCTTGCTGAGACTGAGATGCCAGGCCTGATGGCCTTAAGAGATGAGTATAAAGGCCAGAAACCTCTAGATGGTGCAAGAATAGTCGGCTGTCTTCATATGACTATCCAAACTGCAGTTTTAATCGAAACTTTGGTAGAACTGGGAGCTGACGTCAGATGGTCATCCTGTAATATTTTTTCAACACAAGATCATGCTGCCGCTGCAATAGCTAAAGCAGGCATCCCTGTCTATGCCTGGAAAGGGGAAACAGAAGAAGAGTATTGGTGGTGTGTTCGACAAACTATTGAGGGAAAAGAAGGATGGAAACCTAATTTAATATTGGATGATGGCGGCGATCTTACAGGTCTTATGCA
>JACWEC010000050.1 GCA_014653725.1 Pelagibacterales bacterium SAG-MED32
TTGCTTCAATTGTAAATATATTCATGCAATCACCAGCTCTTTATTATGGAATTTCAATTCTTGGTGTATTAATTTTCGTTGGTCTTACTGCATATGATACTCAAAAAATTAAGAATATGTATATGGCCTATGATAGTGCTGAAGTTGCAGCAAAAAAAGCAATCATGGGTGCACTAACCCTTTACTTAGACTTTATAAATTTATTTATTATGTTGCTAAGACTTTTTGGCCAAAGAAGATAACTCTTAAACAACTCTCTTTAGAGAAAAACCTAAGAAGTCTATAATGCCTATTAGCTCGTTAGAGTCTTTTAACTTTTTGTTATTTGCATTCAAAAGAAGATATTTTTTTTGTTTCTTCAAGGACTTCTTACTTTTGACAATGCGTAAAAAAGCTTTCTCAAACGTACTTCGATAAATTGAAAAGACAGCTGTATTTTCGTTATGGTCAATTGCATAATCTCTCCAAATTCCATTACTTACGTTTTTCCCATAAATAGATAAAATCATATTGAGCTCCACTTTGTTAAAACTAGTTATGCGAGTTTTCTGATCTAATATTCCATCTCCAGGTTGGGTATTTAAATAGTGAATGACCATGTTATCTTATGTTAACGCGAAAATTATACAAAAACAGCTAATTTTAGGGAAAATTTTCAAAATAACTTAGCCATAATGACTTGCATTTATCTAAAAAATTACAATATTACCCATAACATTTTTTAAAATATGCCAAAATCTGAGAAATTAGAATTTCAAACAGAAGTCAGTCAATTGCTTAAACTGATGATCAATTCTGTATATTCTGAAAAAGAGGTTTTCATTCGAGAGCTTGTATCTAATGCATCTGATGCGTGCGATAAGCTCAGGTACTTGTCTAATACAAAAGAAAAATTGCTGAAGGATGACCCTAATTTTTCGGTAAGTATTAATGTAGATAAAAAATCAAATTTGATTTCAATCTCTGATAACGGAGTTGGAATGAATAAAAAAGATTTAATATCAAATCTTGGAACAATTGCTAGATCTGGAACGGCTCATTTCTTAAAAGAGTTATCAGAGTCTAAAACAAAGGATCTTTCATTAATTGGACAATTTGGAGTTGGGTTTTATTCTGCCTTCATGGTTGCATCTCAAACAAAAGTTATAACAAGAAAAGCTGGTGAAAATAAAATCTGGATTTGGGTTTCAGATGGTGAAAGTAATTTTACAATTGAAGAGAATGAAGATCTTGATCTTTTGCCATCTAACAGGGGAACTACTATTGAATTGACATTAACAAAAGAGGCAAAAGAGTATTTAGAAAAGTCAAGAATTGAAAGTATCATACGTAAATATTCAGATCATATTAGTATTCCAATTTTTATAACGGATGGTTCAGAAAAAAAAGACGAGAAACCTGAATCAGTTAATTCAGCTTCTGCAATATGGACACGCCCCAAAAATAAAATTACAGAGGAGCAATATAAAGAATTTTATAATCATGTGGGACAGATGTTTGATGATCCATGGATGACTTCACATTATAAAGCTGAGGGAAAAATTGAATATACAGTTCTT
>JACWEC010000051.1 GCA_014653725.1 Pelagibacterales bacterium SAG-MED32
AGTAAAATTTCAAAAAAATCTTTATTTAGCTGAAGAGATCCACCAATAAAAGCAAAGGGTATAGATGAAATTAGATAAGGGATTAATAGTTTAATATTAATATTACCTGAT
This sequence comes from Pelagibacterales bacterium SAG-MED32, assembly GCA_014653725.1. Lineage (GTDB taxonomy): Bacteria > Pseudomonadota > Alphaproteobacteria > Pelagibacterales > AG-422-B15 > CACNXQ01. The sequence goes on from JACWEC010000051.1 coordinate 112, forward strand.
CTTGCATAGTTAAAACAATTTCCAGATACAACAATTATATTACAACAAAGAGCTATTACAGGGAAGATTTGATAGGGGATACCCCAAATCAATAAAAGTGCTAAATAGGTTGACCCACCACCAAAGCCTACACTTGAATATAATATTGCTGTTAGAAAAAATAAAAATGATAATATAAACATTATAATTAATTAAAATTTATGATTGTAAATATAGCACTTTTGACAGTTACAGACACCAGAACTTTCGAAAATGATAAATCTGGTAAAATTTTAGTAAATAAGATTGATGAGGCTAAGCATAAATTAATTGATAGAAAAATTTGCAAAGATACAAAAGATGAAATTGTTAAAATTTTAAAAGAATGGATAAAGCAAGAAAATATTGATGTTATCATTACTACTGGCGGAACAGGTTTAACAGGGAGAGATATTACACCTGAAGCAGTTAATGAAATTGCAGACAAACATATTCCAGGTTTTGGTGAGGTATTTAGAACACTTAGTTTAAAAACAGTTGGCACCTCTGCAATTCAGTCTAGAGCTTGTGCAGTTTTAGCTAATGGAAAATATATTTTTGCTCTTCCTGGTTCTTCAGGGGGTGTAACAGATGCTTGGGATGGAATTTTAAAACATCAATTAGATATCAATCACAAACCTTGTAATTTCGTTGAGTTATTTCCAAGACTTAAAGAAAAATAATTATTTTTGATATTTTTCTTTCCACTCAGGGTAGGGCATACCATAAACATGTTCACGAGCATCAGGATCTGAAATTTCAATTCCTTTTTTTTCTGCTTCTTCTCGATACCATTTAGATAGACAATTTCTACAAAAACCAGCAAGGTTCATAATATCAATATTTTGAACATCTTTTCTTTCATCTAAATGCTTAAGAAGCCTTTCAAAAGTTGCAGACTGCAATTCTTTTTTTGTATTTTCATTCATAATTAAATTTTCTAGTTTTAATTCTAATTCTTAAAATAAGTAAAACAACAATAATCACTGAGTAAATTAAAGGTTTAAAAAATATTGTTTTTGACAACCAGATGTAATGAAGAGCTCCAAAAATAGCTATTATATAAACAATTCTATGTAATTTTTTCCAATTTTGCTTTAATAGATTTATCATTTTTTGAGATGAAGTAGCTGCTAGCGGTATTAACAAAAGCCAAGCAGAAAAACCAATAAATATGAATTTCTTTTTCAAGACATCATTAAAAATTGGTTGCCAATCAAATCTATAATCTAAACCAATGTAAGTTAACAAATGAATTGTTGCATAAAAAAAAACGAACAAACCTAACATTCTTCTAAATTTCGTCCAAAAAGCTAAATTAGTAAATCTTTTAAGTGGACTCATTGCTAGAGTTAAGCAAATAAAAATTAAAGTCCATTCCCCAAAATGGTTCATTATTTTTTTTACTGGCTCTGCACCT
>JACWEC010000052.1 GCA_014653725.1 Pelagibacterales bacterium SAG-MED32
ATGGTTGAAAAAAGAAGATTCAAAAGCAATCCAATGGCAAGAGAGTTGAGGACTACAAAATATAAACCACATAAAATTCAGAATAAAAAAAAAATTCAGGAACGTAAGCGAGTAAAAATTAAAGTATGATTAGTGTCTCTGAGGCTGTTGAAAATCGAAAATCGATAAGATCATTTATTGATAAGCCCGTAAATGATGAAATAATTATAAGAATTTTAGAAAAGTCAGGTCGATCACCGTCCGGAGGTAACTTACAGCCTTGGAAGATTTATATTCTAAATGGGCAAACAATGAATGACTTTCTTTCTTTTCAAAAAGATTGGAAAGGCACAGATCATCCTGAGTACCCGATCTATCCATCAAAGCTTAAGGAGCCATACAGAACATCAAGATTCGAGGTGGGTGAACAACTTTACGGATCAATAGGCATTGAACGCGAAGACAAAGAAGCAAGATATAATCAGATGCTTGAAAATTTTAACTTTTTTGGAGCTCCTGCGGCGCTTTTTTGCTTTATAGATCGTCAGATGAATCAACCTCAATGGTCAGATTTAGGCATGTTTTTACAAACATTTATGTTATTAGCGCAAGAGGAGGGTATCGATACTTGCGCTCAAGAGTCGTGGTCGTTAAAGCAAAAATTAGTTTCAGAGTTTGTCAATGCTGAAGCTGATCTTATGTTGTTCTGTGGTATGGCAATTGGATATAAAGAAATATCTGCGCCAATAAATAATTATCAGACCAAAAGAAGAAACATTGATGAATGGGTGACGTTTGTTTCTAAAAAGTAAATTACTTATAAAGATTAATTATAGCTTCAGCTAACTCTTCTGGCTGATCCTCTTGTATAAAATGACCACCATGAATTAATTTATGATTCATTCCCTCACAACCTGGAATTTATTAAACGACAAGCATATTCACAGGTTAAATCTGCTTTCAACGTCCAAGATGCATTAATATAACCAAAAGAATTTACAAAATTTGGAATTCCACTGAACATCATGCTTTTATAAGTCATGGTTTCAGAGGGCTCAACCAACTTTCCATCAATATGCACTTGTACGCCACCAAAGGATTGTAGATTTAAACCTGTTGCAGTTACTACAACATCAGCTTCAATATTTTGGCCTGATTTTAGGGTAATACCCTTTGATGTAAATCGATCAATCTGATCTGTAATTACTGATGCCCTATTTTCTCGTATAGACTCAAATAAATCGCCATTTGGAATTAGGCACATTCTTTGCTCCCACGGATAATATCGTGGAGTAAAATTTTTTGAAATATCGTGATTAGGCAATAATTTTTTCACTCCATCTATGAGTTTTCGTTTTACATATTTAGGATATGATCGACAAATTCTATATAGAAGTTGCTGAAAAAATACATTCCGTAACCTGACAACTGTATAAGACATTTTTGATGGCAGTATTTTTTTTAAAAAATTTGCAAATCTATCTTCGTCAGGGCTTGGAAAATAGTATGTCGGTGAGCGCTGCAA
>JACWEC010000053.1 GCA_014653725.1 Pelagibacterales bacterium SAG-MED32
CAAAAACCAAAACTAGAACTTCCTCCTCCAACACAATTATAAAGTTTGAGTTTTTTTGGAACTGACCCAAACTCATCAACTAATTGAGTTTTCAATTCTCTTGATATTTGACTTGTACTCCATCCACAGATACGAACGAAAACAGCTGGGCCAACAGTGCTACCAACACACATTGCCACTTTATCACAATTTGCAACCCAATAACGCATGCACTCAGACACTGCATCTACGAGAGTTTGACTTCCAGAGTATACAGGAATGACCTCTGCCCCATTTTTTTTCATCGCTCTTACATTGGGTTGTTGCCTTTGAATATCTTTTGCACCCATGAAAATTTTGCATTTTAAACCAAATTTTTTGGCTGACATACTTAACATTTTACCTGCATACCCAGCACCAGTGTCTCCACAAATTACTTTTTTTCCAGAACGTTTTGCAAGCAAACAGTGGACAGTTGCATTATAAATTTTGTGCGCGCCTCCATTTGCATCAGATACAACTTTAGACCAAATTTGAGCCCCACCCACATACTCTGTTAAATTTTCTAATTTGATAAAACGAGTAGGACTACCAACCCAATTTTTAAAATATTTATCTCTCTCTTTGATAAAATTTCTATCTTTCTTGAGTTTATTAAAAAGAATTTCTAAATCCTCTATAGGTTTTTTTAATGTTTCAGGGACAAAATTTCCTCCAAATTTACCACCCCAAAATCCAAGTCTATCGCCTTGATCTATAACTGGTATTCCTTTTTTAAGTTTCATGGTTTTGCAAATAATCTCAATAATCTATCAATTTTATTAACATCTTTTTTTCCCTCATTATTTTCAATTGATCCAGATAAATCAATTATGAAGTCTTTATTTTTAAAATTAGGAATATCATCTATTTGAATATTTCCTGCAATCATTTTATTTACTTCATTAGGCACCTGTTCTAATAGATTATGATCAAAGCTCTCAGACTTATGGTAACCTTTTGAGTCAAAAAGAATTATATTTGAGATTTTTAGATAATCTTTATATTTATCTACATCTTCTTTATTTGAAATCGTAAGTGCTGAAATTATCTTAATTTTGTATTTTGTTTTGATTTCAAAAGTTCTGACAGGGTCAACATCATAAAGTTGGTAATAATCAAAATTAAGATCTTTAATTTTCTCTAGTAATTCATTCGTTGGACTTACAAGTACAGAAACAAAAAGAGTTTTTTTTTTATCAACATTTATCAAATTTTTTAAATTGTCATATGTGACATATCTTTTGCTTTTTTTATAATTTGTGATGAAACCAATAAATTTTGGCGGATGTGGATGATTTAAAATATAATTCAAAGTTTTAGGATCTGAGATCCCACAAATTTTTAAATCTCTGATCATTTGTTTAAATGATCAACTAATGATTGGATATTTTTTTTTATATTGCCTTTTGTTATAGGCCTTCCTATTACAAGCCAATCACTACCA
>JACWEC010000054.1 GCA_014653725.1 Pelagibacterales bacterium SAG-MED32
TAAAGATATTTCGCTGTTTGAAATTGGACCAATTTTTAAGGGTAGTAAGCCGGGCGAGCAATTGACAGTAATTGGTGCAATAAAATCAGGAAAAATATCAAGATTAAACTGGAACGAAAAAGACAGGATAGTTGATGTTTTTGACGTTAAGAGGGATGTAATTCAGACACTAGTCGAAGCTGGATACGATAGGCAAAGTTTTTTTGTAAGAGATAAATCTCCTTCATATTATCACCCAGGCAAATCTGGTTCTGTCTATCTTGATAAGGATGAAACAGACCCTGTTGCTTATTTTGGTGAAATACATCCAAATATTTTAAAAAAACTTGACATTAAAACTGAAGGTTTGGTTGGTTTTGAAATTTATATGGATTATCTTAGGGAGAATAAAACAAAACTTAAAGACCTAAAAACAAATTTTGAATACTCAGATTATCAAAAATCGGAAAGAGACTTTGCATTTGTTGTGGATAAAAATTTTAAGGCACAAGATTTAATAGAAATAATATCATCAATCGATAAAAATTTAATAAGATCTATTAAAATTTTTGATATTTATGAGGGTGAAAATATTCCTCAAGACAAAAAGTCGATAGCCCTAAATGTAACAATTCAATCATCTGAAAAGACTTTAGAAGAGAGTGATCTTGAAAAAATTAATAAGTTAATTATTTCAACTGTAGAGACTAAGTCCGGCGCAAAAATTAGGTCCTAAATGTCCACTGAAATTGATAATATTAGAAATTTTGCAATCATTGCCCACATAGACCATGGAAAATCAACTATAGCAGATAGAATTATACATAAATGTGGTGGTTTGACAGATAGAGAAATGAAAGCTCAAGTGCTTGACTCAATGGATATTGAAAGAGAGAGGGGTATAACTATTAAAGCTCAAACGGTAAAATTAAATTATAAATCTAAAGATGGCAAAAATTATATTCTAAATATTATAGATACCCCAGGTCATGTTGATTTTAGCTATGAAGTTAGTAGATCTTTATATGCTTGTGAGGGTTCGATACTAATTGTAGATAGTACCCAGGGTGTAGAGGCTCAAACATTAGCAAATGTTTATCAAGCTCTGGATATAAATCACGAAATAATACCAGTTTTGAATAAAATTGATTTACCAGCTTCAGACATTGATAGAACAAATAAACAAATTGAAGATGTAATAGGTATTGACACATCCAATGCTGTTCCATGTTCTGGAAAGACTGGTGAAGGAATTGATGAAATTTTAGAACAAATTATCCATACTCTTCCAGGTCCAAAAGGTCAAAAAGATCAGAAACTAAAGTGTTTGTTAGTAGATAGTTGGTATGACACTTATTTAGGTGTAGTCATTTTAGTAAGAGTAATTGATGGAAAAATTAAAAATAATATGAAAATTAAAATGATGTC
>JACWEC010000055.1 GCA_014653725.1 Pelagibacterales bacterium SAG-MED32
GTTTTCATAATTGCCATCTATATATTTTATCTTCTTATTCTTTTTACTTTCTATCAATTGCACATCATCTGTAACTATTGATTTAGATTTTAATGCATATTTTATAAAATCTACGATTTTGAATAGTTGTGGAGTTTGTGTTGCTTTATATTTATTTCTATCTACCGAAATACCATTTCTTTTGAGAGTATCGGTTATCTGAAGTGCAGGTACTACAGCATCATATTTATTTGTTTTTATTGTTCTAATTAATTTATGAATTAGCGTAAGTGAAACATTCGGCCTTGCAGCATCGTGTATCATTAAATATTTATATTTAGCTGTATCAATGGATTTTAGAGCGTTTAAAAGGCTTTGTTGCCTATTATTACCACCTAAAATTAGTTGATTATTTGTATATTTAAGCAAAATACACTCTTCTTTTTTGGTTATTTTTTTAGGTATAGTAATATATAAACAATCTTTGCTAATAAATTTTACAATGCTTTTGAGTGAAAATTCAATTAATGAATGACCTTTAATCTTATAAAAAATCTTTGATTTATGTTTACTAAATCTAGTATTAGATCCAGATCCAAGAACAATGCAGGCTACATTCATAAAATTACTTAATAATATATATAAACTTTATTATTCAAACCTTATATATCAATGAATAAACAAATAAATAGTTTTAATATATTCAATTTAAGAAATTCACTTTTATTCGTATTTTCTTTTGCATTTGTAATACTTTCAAGTTTTACATTATATGTTCAAAGATCAGAAAATTTAGAAATACTTCCATATCTCAATGTTTATATAATTATATCTTCTTTTTTTATATTTGCCCTGATTATTTCAATTAGTTTTATTCTACTTCCAATAATTCTAAGGGTAAGGAGAAAAAAAATAAGTACGCTTAATAGTAAATTTACTCTTTATTTTATTTCCATTGCTTTAACACCTGCAATACTATTAGGCATTTTGGGTTTAGTATTAATAGAGATAGGTATTAACGATTGGTTTAATAACAAAATAAAAAAAGTAATTAGTAACTCAGTATTTGTTGCTGAAAGCTATTTAGAAGAGCATAAGGAAACAATCAAAGGCGATGTTTATGCTATGTCGAATGACCTTAATAAATCGAGTAACATATTCATGGAAGACATATCAAAGATAAGGATTGCACTTAAGACGCAGGCATTAGTTAGATCTTTGCCAGAAACTTACATCATTAATCGTAAAGGTGAAGTATTGCACAGGGCATTCGATAATAACATGCGTTTTTATGAACCTCCACTGACATCATTTGATCGTGCAGATAGTGGAGAAATGACTATTATGTCTTCAACTCAGGTAAACAAGGTATATGCTTTAGTAAAATTGAATGATTTTAATGATTACTA
>JACWEC010000056.1 GCA_014653725.1 Pelagibacterales bacterium SAG-MED32
AAAGCTATCTGCAGACTCTCTCATAATTGTAAATTCTGAATGAACTCCACCTTTTGTATTTAAGGCGTGGCATAAATTTGTTCTACCAATTTTTTTAGGAAGCTTATTAGCTACTAAATTATCGAGAAACTCTTCTGCTCCTGGTCCACTTATTCTACACTTTGCAAATGCACTCATATCAAGCAATCCAACGTTTTCTGAAACATTCTTACATTCATTGCCTATATGTTCAAACCATGCTGAGCGTCTGAAGGACCAATCATCTTCTTGGGGAACTCCCTCAGGTGCAAACCAGTTCGCTCTTTCCCAGCCAAATTTTTGACCAAACACAGCACCAAGATTTTTTAACCGATCGTAGCATGGGGCTTGTCTAAGAGGTCTTCCAGCTTCTCTTTCTTCATCTGGGTAATGTATTGTAAAAACATTAGCATAGGCCTCTTCATTTTTTTTAATTAAATATGCTTTTGATGCATAATCACCAAATCTTCTTGGTTCTACTCCAAGCATGTCAATTGTGGGTTCGCCGTCTACAATCCATTCTGCAATCTGCCATCCCGCACCCCCTGCAGCAGTTACACCAAATGAATGGCCGTCATTGAGATAAAGGTTTTTTCTATCCCATGCCGGACCTATAATCGGACTACCATCTGGCGTATAACAAATTGCTCCATTGTACACCTTTTTAATTCCAGCCTCTCCAAAAATTGGTACTCGATTTATTGCGTGTTCAATGTGTGGGCCAAGTCGATCTAAATCCTCTTGAAATAATTCGTATTCACAATCTTTACTGGGGCCATCTACATAACAAGCTGGCGCTCCTTTTTCATATGGTCCTAAGATAAGACCTCCCGCCTCTTCTCGCATATACCAGGCACCATCAGAACCTCTTAATACTCCCATTTCTGGAAGGCCTTCTTTTTGTCTTTCTAAAATTTTTGGATGCGCTTCTGTTACAATATATTGATGTTCAACAGGGATTACGGGTATATCCAAACCTACCATCTCACCTGTTTGCCTTACAAAATTACCAGAACATGAAACGACAACATCACACTTAATCTCACCCTTGTCAGTTGTCACAATCCAACTATCGTCAGGTAACTGTTCCAGAGCGGTTACTGCAGTTTGTCGATAAATTTCAGCTCCAAGAGCTCTTGCACCTTTGGCTAAGGCTTGAGTTAAATCATTCGGCTGTATATAGCCATCTTCAGGGTGCTGTATAGCTCCAACTAGTCCATCAATTGAACACAGTGGCCACGCTTTTTGAATTTCTTCAGGTGTAAGGAAATTAACTTTAACACCAATGGTTTCAGCGACACCTGCGTATTGCCTATATTCATCCATGCGGTCTTGGTTTTCAGCCAGTCGTATATTGC
>JACWEC010000057.1 GCA_014653725.1 Pelagibacterales bacterium SAG-MED32
AAAAAAAAATCATTTTAAGAATTCCAGAATTAGATATATTGATGGTGATACTAAAAATATTGAAAAATTTATTAGAAGCCCAAATACAATAAATTCAATCTTTCATTTTGGTGAATTTGCACGAATTTACCAAAGCTTTATTAACATGGAGGAATGTCTAAATTCAAATTCTATTGGAACAAATGCTGTTTTCAAGTTTTGCCTTAAAAATAAGATCAGATTGATATATTCAGCTACCTCAGCATCTCTTGGTAATAAAGGAAATGATAAAAACTTGTCACCTTATGCTTTTACAAAATCTAAAAACCTTGAGTTACTCGAAAACTTAAAAAAATGGTTTGGATTTAAATATGAAGTCATATATTTCTACAATGTTTATGGTCCAAGACAAATTACTAGTGGAAAAATGTCAACAGTTATTGGTATTTTTGAAAATGCCTTTAAAAACAAAAAACCTCTCCCTGTGGTAAGACCTGGCACACAATCGAGAAGATTTACACATATAGATGATACAATAAAAATTTGTTATTTAGCTTGGAAAAAAAATTTATGTCGTCATTATAGTATCTCACATAAAAAAAGTTATTCAATTTTGGATGTCGCTAAGCTTTTTAAAACAAAAATTAGGTTTCTCAAAAAAAGACGTGGTGAAAGATATGCTTCTGCTTTAACAAATATGAATTTATCAAATAAAGTTTATAAATATTTTGGTAAAATAAGTCTAAAAAATTATATAGAAAAACTAATAAAAAAATCTATTTAATCATTCTATCAATCTGTTTTATTATTTTACTGGACATTGGATTTGTAAATGAAGCAAACGTATCTTCTACTTTTCCTTCGTTATTAATTAAAATTTTGTGAAAATTCCATTTTGGAACAGTCGAATTTCCATAAGTTTCTTTTGCCCAAAGATAAATTGGATGTGCTTCTTTTCCTTTAACATTATACTTACTAGTCATTGGAAAAGAGATATTAAAATTTGTTTCACAAAAATCTTTAATAGTTTTTTCATTCTCAGGTTCTTGACTACCAAATTGATTAGAAGGAACACCTAAAACAATCAGCCCCTTAGATTGATAAACTTCATATAATTTCTGAAGATCGCTGTATTGCTTTGTAAATCCACAGTTACTCGCGACATTTACTAACAAAATTGTTTTACCTTTAAATTCAGAAAGTTCAATTTTTTTACCATTAATTAAATCAATACTAAAATCAAAAAATAATTTATTTTCTGCATTACCTTTGGTGAAAATTGAAAACATAATAAAATATATAATAAAAATAATCTTATATCTAAACATCTATTTTTTAGAAGTAATTAAAAGTAGCAAGTAACCAAATACTGTTGACAACAATGATCCTGATAAA
>JACWEC010000058.1 GCA_014653725.1 Pelagibacterales bacterium SAG-MED32
ATAAGTGAAAAAATTAAGAGTAAAAACTTATTAATTTTTAATGATTTTGGAAATGAAATTAAAAAGACTAAAGAAATGAGCTTAATACTTAAAAAATTTGAAATATTTAATTCCTTAATTATTTTGGATAAATTATCAAAAAGTAAAATTGAAAAATCCATAAGAAATATTCCTAATATCAAAGTTACAGATATAAATCACTTTAGTGCATTCGATATTGTGAAATTTAAAAAAATCGTTTTTACTGAAAGTTCAGTTAAAGAACTAGAAAAAAGGTATTCATAAAATGGATAGAATTCACTTATACGATAAGATTTTATCACCTTTGTTGACTGAGAAAACCACAAATTTATCGAGTCAAAATAAAGTAGTTTTCAAAGTTCGTAAAAACGCTAATAAGAAAAATTTAAAAAAAAACATAGAGAAAATTTTTAAAGTAAATGTAACGAAGATTAATATTATAAATAAACAGAAAAGAACAAAGTTCACCAGAGGTAGAAAAGTTAAAATTTCTGGTTTTAAAAAAGCAATAATCACTCTTAAAAAAGGTCAAAGTATTGACTTAACAACAGGAATTTAAATGGCACTAAAAACTTTTAAACCCTACACAAAATCAACTAGAGGTACAATTCTTGTTGATAGAACTGGCTTATGGAAAGGTAAACCATTCAAGACTTTAGTTTCTCCCAAAAATGCGATGAAAGGTCGAAACAACAATGGACATATTACTTCAATTAATAGAGCTGGCGGGCATAAAAAAATGTACAGGCAGGTAGATTTTTATAGAAAGAAATTTGACTCACCTGCAACTGTTGAAAGAATAGAATACGATCCAAATAGATCTTGTTACATTATGTTAGTTAAATTTAATGATAATTCTCACGCATATTATTTGGCTCCACAAAAAATTAAGGTTGGTGACCAAGTTGAAAATGGTTCAAAAAAAGAGATTAAAATTGGAAATTGTATGCCGTTACAGGATATTCCTGTCGCTATAGATATACATAATGTTGAAATTCAACCAGGTGCTGGAGGTAAAATTGCAAGATCGGCTGGTACATCTGTGACAATAAGTGGTTTGGACGGTAATTATAGTTTAATAAAATTAGCATCAGGTGAAGTTAGAAAAATTGACTCAAGATCTTTAGCAACAATAGGAGTTTTGAGCAATCCAGATCAAAAAAATATCAAAATAGGGAAAGCTGGTAGATCAAGATGGTTGGGTAGAAGACCACACACAAGAGGAGTTGTTAAAAATCCAGTTGATCACCCCCACGGTGGTGGTGAGGGCAAGAGTGCTGGTGGAAGACATCCAGTATCACCTAAAGGTCAGTCAGCCAAAGGCCTTAAAACAAG
>JACWEC010000059.1 GCA_014653725.1 Pelagibacterales bacterium SAG-MED32
TTAAAATCAATCTCCAAAAAGGTTGATATATTGGAGATTGGTGTACCTCACAACACCCCAGTTGCCGATGGAAGTCAAATTCAAACAAGCTCATATAGAGCAATCAAAAATGGAATTAAGGTAAATGATATTTTTAAAATTGTAAAAGATTTTAAAAAATTTGATAAGTATAAACCGGTTATATTGATGGGGTACTATAATATGATCTTTCAACATGGTGAAAATGAATTTCTAAGAAAATGTAAAATTTCAGGAGTAAATGGATTAATAGTTGTAGATTTGCCTTGGCCTGAAAATAAGAAATTTGCAAGTAAATGTAAAAAAAGATCAATATTTTTTATTCAACTACTATCACCGACTACTACTAAAAATAGGTTAAAAAAAATAATTAAAGACTCACATGAAATGATTTATTTCATATCTATGCTTTCTACTACTGGAGGAAAGCTTAAAGTTTCCTCTAAAGAAATATTGTCTAACTATTATAAAATAAAAAAAATCAACTCGAAAAAAAATGTTGTGATTGGTTTCGGTATCACTGAAAAAACTATAAAATCACTAAAAAAAGCTGATGGTTTAGTTGTTGGAAGTGCTATTTGTAGGGAAATAACGAATTCTATAAAAAAAAGACAAAATCCGGTCACAAATGTTTATAATGTCATAAATAGACTGAATATTAAAATTAAATGAATTGGATAACAAAAATAATTAAAGCTGGTGAAAAAATTAAAACAGCTATACATAAAAGAGCAACTAAAGAAGAAATTGCAAAAAGTGATTGGACTAGTTGCTGTAAAGGACCAATTTTAAAAAAAGACTTAGAGGAAAATCTTTGGGTGTGTCCTGATTGCAATAAACACCACAGAATAAATCCAAAACAACGATTTGATATTTTTTTTGGAAAAAATAATTATGAAATTTTTAAAACACCAATACCAAAAGATGATCCTCTAGATTGGACAGACTCCAAATCTTACAAAGATAGATTAAAAAGTGCGAGAAAAAAGACAGGACTGGATTGTGGTATGATGGTTGTTTTTTGGTTCAATTAATAATATTAAAGTTACTGCAGTTGCATCAGACTTTGAATTTTTAGGTGCTTCAATGGCAGCTGCAGAAGGTGAGGCGTTTCTATATGGTATTCAACATGCCATCGAAAACAAAACTCCTTTTATTTGTTTTAGTTCTGGAGGAGGAATGAGAATGATGGAAAGTTTGATTTCGTTATCTCAAATGACAAGAACAACGATGGCTATTAATGAATTAAAAAAAAATAATCTTCCTTATCTGGTTT
>JACWEC010000006.1 GCA_014653725.1 Pelagibacterales bacterium SAG-MED32
TCTGCAAATGTTTCTGCTCTGATTAAAAAAATAGCTAGAAAAATATATATGAATGAGAAAAACCTGATCACTAAATGAAGGCTAAATGTTACTCGGCTTCGTGTCCACTTTGAATTAAATCGTCAATATTTTCATCTTCTCCGAAGGGTTCTATCTGACTTTGATCTAATTCCTGAGGCTCTTTGATATCGAGATTTGGAGGAAGCCTGCTCTCAAGTAATCCAGCAGCTTTAAGCTCTTCTAACCCAGGCAAATCAGATACTTGTTCAAGTTGGAAGTACTCTAAAAATCTCTCTGTGGTTCCGTAAATAATTGGTCTTCCTGGAACCTTCTTCCTACCAATCGGTCTAACCCAGTTTAACTCCATTAATACATCAAGTGTTCCAGGGCTAAAATGAACACCTCTTATATCTTCAACTTCAGCTCGAGTTACAGGCTGATGATAGGCTATGATTGAAAGAGTTTCAGTAGCAGCTTTAGATAACTTTCTTTGAACAATTTTTTCTTTTTTCATCATTGATGATAAATCTTGGGCAGTTTTAAAGCTCCACTTATTTCCTGTTTTAACTAAATTTACACCCCTATTTTCGTATTGCGCTTTTAATAAACTTAAAAGTTTATTTAAGTTCGACCCTTTTGGAAGACGAGCTTTCATACTCTCTGCATCTAATGGTTCACTCGCAGCAAATAACAGTGCTTCAAGAACTCTTAGATTGTCCATATGCTCAGATGGAAAATTCATTATATTGTCAGTTTGTTTTTCTTTGCTCATAATAATTTTAATTTAGAAAATCATCTTGTTTCTTATTCTTTATAAACACTGGACCAAATGGTACGAGTTGTTGGACTTCAAGAACGCCTTCCCTAACCAACTCCATTGCCGCAGCTAAAGTTCCCGCTACCCCAGATCGTGCATTTTTGCCTTGCGAAAATTCCTTCGGTAGAAATTTTTCTAATCTTGTCCACTCAGGAACCTCACCAACCATTCTTTGCAATCTTACAAGTGCATCCTCCATTGCAAAAACTTGGGGCCTTTCTATTGTCATAGATGAATAAGCTGTTCTGTACCTCTGATCAGCATAAGATTTAAGTAAGTCATATAAATCTAAGTAGTATTCAGGCGTTCTGATTAAACGTATTCCTTCCGGCATCCCCCTATTAAAAAAATCAATTCCTAATTTAGGCAAGCTCATTAGTTTTTGCGACACTTGTCTTATGGCTTCTAGCTTTTTTAATTGGAATTTTAATCGTTCAGCCATTTCCTCAGCGCTTAGCTCTTCGCCAGTTTCTTCTCTTGGTATTAGTAGGTTTGATTTTAAAAATGCCATCCAGGCCGCCATAACTAAATAATCAGCGGCAAGTTCTAGGTTTCTATCTCTTACTTTGGCAATAAACTCCAAATATTGCTCTGTCAGCTGTAGAATAGATATTTTCATTAAATCTACTTTTTGAGATTTTGCTAATCTGAGCAGTACATCTAAAGGGCCTTCGAAGCCGTCTAAATTGACAATTAAGTCATCAGGATCAGTGTCGACTACAGGACTTGTTTCACTATAAGTATTTGAAATATCTTCCATTTTTTTAACATATTGATTCCTTATTATATAGCAGAAGAATGTTTAATTCGACGAAAATAACCTAAGCTTGGCTTAGCAAGTATTCAAATTCACTTTCAGCTTTATGCATGTGCATTGACACAGGTTGATTGTATATGTCTTCTATAGCACTGGGGATAGTTATTGGCTTAAATTCTTCTTTAATTCTTTCAGCTATCATATTCATTTCATTGATGTTTCCATTACAGTGAAGAACCAAATCACAACCTGCATCGAGAGATTTAACCGCTGCATTAACCGGCTCGCAATCTACTGCCTTCATAGACAAATCATCAGTCATTAACAGTCCTTTGAATTTCATATGCTGTCTAATAACCTTGTTAATTATTGTTTTTGAAAAAGTAGCAATATTATCTGAATCTATTTTATTGAATTTAATGTGAGCGGTCATTGCCAATTGTGCCTCTGCATTTTCAGTAAATGGTTTAAAATCGTATTTTTCTAAAAGTATTTCATCAGCGTCAACCATTGGCATTTCAAGATGACTATCTACTTTTGCTTTACCGTGCCCAGGAATATGCTTCATTATTGGCGCAACTCCATTTGATGTTAAAGTTTTAATTACTGCTTTTCCTGCTGCGCTTACAATGTTCTCATTAGTTGAGTATGCTCTGTCACCAATTATTCCGCTCTCTTCATTTGTAGGCAAATCCAGCACGGGAATAGTGTTACTGTTAATGCCAAGCTCTTTCAAAGTACTGGCCATCATAATTGAATTTAATTCTAGAAGCCTTAATCCAAGATCAAAATTTTGCTCGATCAATTTTCCAAAAAAGTCACTTGTTTTAAATTTTTTTATATTATCAAGATTTAATCTGGAGACCCTCCCACCCTCTTGGTCAATTAATATAGGCAGATTAATATGATTTATTTCTTTGAGATGCGCTGTTAGTCTTTTAATGGAATTAATATCACTGCAATTTCTTTCAAAAAGAATTACGCCCCAAGGTTTATACTGTTCGAAAAACTTTATTTCTTCGTTAGATAATTCAGTGCCTGATATTCCACATATAATGGGTAGATAGCTATTCATTATGTCGCTTAATCGCCGAGTTCATAAATATTTAAATCCGGAATTTCTAGCCCCCCGGTATCCTCGGGTATAATTCTATAATTATCTAAATTTCCACTAATCGAAATAATTTCATCAGTGTATTCAGTGTCATAAAATAACCAAAAACCAATTAAGATAAAAATTGAAACGCAAACAGTCCAAATGATTGCAAGTTTCATGCTACTGCATTTCTTCAGGTGCAGAAACACCTAATATATCAAGACCAGATTTTAAAGTACGTTTTGTAAGCATTAAAAGTGCAATCCTTGCATAAGTTCTTTCAATATTGTTTTCATCAATAAACCTCTTTTCTTTATCAATCTTTCCTTGGTTCCATAATGAATGTAGTGCTGACGCTAAATCATACAAATAATAAGATATTCTATGAGGTTCTTCTAATGTAGCTGAGGTCTCTATAATGCTGCTATAATTCATTATTTTTTTTAATAAAAATAGTTCTCCATCTTCCCTCAACTGTTCATAGTTACAGTTGTCAAAAGTATTTAGATCAAGATCTAATTTGTATTCTTTAAGATTTCTGATAACTGAGCAAATTCTTGCATGAGCATATTGAACGTAGAATACTGGATTATCTTTTGATTGCTCCGTAACTTTCTGAAAGTTGAATTCTAGCGGAGCCTCATTTTTTCTATACAACATCATAAATCTAATACTATCACTGCCTACTTCATCAACTAATTCTCTAATTGTTATAAAATCACCTGATCTTTTTGACATCTTCAGTTGCTTCCCATCACTTATTAGTTTCACCATTTGACATAATTTAACTGAAAACTCTGCTTTATCATCAGTTAGAGCAACTATTGATGCATTCATACGTTTTATATATCCACCATGATCTGCTCCCCAAATATCTATTAATTTCTGAGAACCTCGTTGGTATTTATCAAAATGGTAAGCGATATCGTTTGCAAAATAAGTCCACTCACCGTTTGATTTCTGTAAAGGTCTATCGGTCTCATCACCGTAATTTGAAGATTTAAAGAGCATTTGTTCTCGTGGCTCCCAATCTTCAATTTGCTTTCCTTTTGGTTTATCTAAGATGCCTTCATAAATAAGGTCTAAATCTTTTAATTTTGTAATAGCCTCATCAATCTTTCCCTCAGCAATTAGTTTCTTTTCAGATATGAAGTGATCTTGCTCAATAGATAAAAGTTTTAAATCTGCTTTTATCAAATCCAATAACAAAGCTACACTTTCATCTTTGATCAATTCAAATGAATTATCTTGCTCTAAAATTTTATCTCCATTTTTATCAATTATATTTTTCGCAACATCAATGAGATACTCGCCAGGATAGAAATTATCCGGATAATTATTTTCGTTTCGCTGATTTAGTATTTCTTTAATTCTAATGATAACTGAGTCAGCTAAGTAATTAATTTGAACTCCCGCATCATTTACGTAATATTCTTTTGTTACATCGTAACCTGTAGATGTAAGTAAATTTGATAATACATCTCCAAATACAGCGCCTCTACAGTGGCCTATGTGTAATGGTCCAGTTGGATTAGCCGAGACATATTCCACATTGATTGTTTGGCCATTGCCTATATTTTTGTCATAAAGTTCACTGGTATGTAATTTCTCACTTAAAAATTTATACCAAACAGACTTATTGACGCGAAAATTAAGGAAACCAGGTTTTGCAACCTCTAGTTGTTCGAATTCAGAGTATTTTTCAAGAGAGGTTTTGAGAATTTCAGCAATTTTAATCGGTGGTTGGGAGAGGTCTTTACTTAAAACCATGCAAATATTAGTGCTTAAGTCTCCATTGTCTTCGTTCTTTGGACTCTCAACAACAAAAGAACTTTCGTTTATAGCTTGCTCTGGCAATTTAAAATTTGATGCAAATTCCTTTGAGATAATAGACTTATAAAAATGAAATATATCGGACATCAATTAACGTGTTTATTATATATTGTTTGTGCAAAATTATCTGTCATACCTGCAACAAAATCACAAATCATTCTTGATTTGTGATTTTCATTTTCATAATTTGGCAGATATTTGCTGTATATCTTGTCGTCAGCGTTCATGAATAATTCAAATAAAGATGTAATTATCTTATGAGCATTTTGGGTCATCGTCTTTACTTTATCATGGTTATACATTTTAGATGAAAGGAAAGATTTTATAGAACTTACTTTTTCCTTCATATCAGGCGAGAAATCAGCAACTAATTGATTTTGCAACCTTACATCATTAGCAGTTTTAATGGATAGCTTGCTAACATGTCCATCAATAGTATTCATTACATCTTTAATCATAATTGCTGTGGATTTTCGCGTTATCTCATTGTTTATCCTTTGCATCTCATATGACTCAAATTCTGGTGGAAAGCTTTTAATTATATCGCCTATAAGTGGAAGATTAGCTAACTCGTCGTAAGAAAAGAATCCTGCTCTGAGGCCATCATCTAAATCATGATTATTATAAGCAATATCATCTGCAATTGCTGATATTTGAGCCTCTAAAGATGGAAACTCATTTAATTGCAAATTAAATTTATTATTTAATTCATTTATCGTCATAGGAATATTTTCTTTTATTGGGCCATTATGTTTTACCAGGCCTTCTAAAGTCTCCCATGTAAGATTAAGACCATCAAAATTAAAATATTTTTTTTCAAGTAGGTGCACTATCCTTATCGCCTGATCATTATGATCAAACCCTCCGTAATTTTTCATTGACGAAGAAAGAGCATCTTCTCCTGCGTGTCCGAATGGTGGATGTCCTATATCGTGACTAATAGACAATGTATCGGCCAAATCCTCATTAAGATTAAAAACCCTACATATTGATCGTGCAATTTGAGATACTTCAAGAGAATGGGTAAGTCTTGTTCTATAGTGATCGCCTTCATGAGAAACAAAGACCTGAGTTTTATGTTTAAGCCTTCTAAACGCAGCTGAGTGCAAAATTCTATCTCTATCTCTTTGAAATTCAGACCGAGTTTGACTATAGCTTTCCTTAATTAATCTTCCTTTTGATGTTTCAGGAGATGAAGATAGTAAAGATAAATCTTTTGAAATACTCATTAGTTGCGAACTATATATTTAAATTATATCCTATAATAATTGATTACTTTAAGAATCCTATAAAAACAACAATAGATTTATTATGACTAAAATAGTTAGTTGGAATGTCAATTCAATCAGAGTTCGCTTACCTCACCTTGTCCAGTTGAAAAAAACTATTGATCCTGATGTCATCATGCTTCAAGAAACTAAGTCAACAGACGAGAATTTTCCATTTAATGATATTAAAGAAATGGGTTTTGAAATAATAACAAAAGGCCAAAAATCTTATAATGGTGTCGCAATATTATCGAAAATTCCCATGGAGCTTATAGCCAATGAGCTTCCTGGAAATGCGAAAGATGAGCAAGCAAGATTTATTGAAGTAAAAATCAATGATAGCGATCCTTTCAATGTTGCTACGATTTATTTACCTAATGGCAATCCAGTAGATACTGAAAAATTTCCTTACAAACTCGATTGGATGCAAAGACTTAAAGACTATGCAAAAAAGAAAATTGATAATCAAGAGACTGTAATTTTTGGAGGAGATTACAATATAATTCCTAACCGTGGTGATGCGGTGAATATTGAAAAATGGAAAAGTGATGCCCTTCATCACCCTGACTCAATCAAAATTTTTAGAGAAATAATCAACCTTGGGCTAACTGATGTATTTCGAGTATTTAATTCAAAAGAATTTGAATTTACGTACTGGGACTACTCACGCGGCTCATGGGAAAAAGATAATGGTCTTAGAATTGATCATTTCTTATCAACGCCAAGTGCAACAGATCGAATAATTGATTGTCAAATTGAAAAGCAATTCAGAGGTCTGGAGCGACCTTCTGACCATGTGCCTATTTGGTTTGAAATAAAATAATTACTTTGGATTTCGCGCAATAATATTTATTAATTCGTAAACGATTGTAGCTGCAGCAGTTGATGTCAGCTCAGCATGATCATAGGCCGGTGCAACTTCAACTACATCAGCTGAAACAAGTTGAGATCCAGCGAGACCACGTAACACATTTAAAATTTCCCTTGTAGTCATGCCGGCTACTTCGGGAGTTCCTGTGCCTGGAGCATGAGCAGGATCTAGCACATCAATATCAATAGATATGTAAAGGGGGTTGTCTCCAATTCTATCTTTAATTCTCTGAACAATTTGATCAATTGAATTAGTTTGAAATTCATCGCAATGTATTGTTTTAAATCCTAAATCTCTATCATTTTTTAGATCATTAGTGCTGTATAAAGGCCCTCTAATACCAATGTGCATTGAAGCATCATCTAAAAATAAACTTTCCTCTCTTGCTCGCCTAAATGGAGTTCCATGAGTGTAAGGAGCCCCAAAATAAGTATCCCACGTATCTAAATGAGCGTCAAAATGAACCAAAGCAACTGGACCCCCAACTTTTTTGTTAACAGATCTTAAAAGGGGCAATGCAATTGTGTGATCACCGCCTATTGTGACAATGCTTCCTGCCTTTGAAAGCAAGTCATCAGCTCCTTTTTCAATTTGTTTTATAGCCTCATCAATATCAAATGGGTTGCAGGCAATGTCTCCTGCATCAGCAACTTGCTGAACCTTAAATGGTTCAACATCATAATCTGGATGATAATTTGTTCTTAATTGGCGAGAAGCTTGTCGAACAGCCTGAGGGCCAAACCTAGCTCCAGGCCTGTAGCTTGTTCCAGCATCAAATGGTACACCGATTATTGCAACATCACACTGATCAACATCTCTTAACTCTGGTAAACGTGCAAACGTAGAAGGTCCGGCGTATCTTGGAACAACGGTACCACTTACTGGTTGAATAGGTTCTTTTTTATCAGTCATAATGTTTAATCAAATCCTCCAAAATCTTGGAATAGTGATGGATCTCCAAAAATATCACCGTAATCTTCCGTTCCTCCTAAAGATCCTCCTGAGAGCTCTTCTTCAGTTAATTCATTAGACTCTAAGGTTTGCAATTGTTCAAGGAATTTTGATTTTTTTTCCTGATCTGCGGCATCAATACAAGACTGTCCGTAAAGATCATTCTTTACAATTTGCGTCGCTCCATAAGTGGCAAAAACCAACACTAGCAAGATTGCAACTATGCCCTTAGGAACTTTAAAGCCTGCTTTATATTCCTTATTAATTCTGCCAGAAGCTGCCTTCTCTTTTACAAATATTTCTTGGGATTGAGCATATTTTTTCTCACTTCTGCGTCTCAATATTTCGTAAGTGACTGCTGCGATTATAGTTAATGCAATGATGGTTAAGGCCAACGCACTCAGTGCTGGGCTTATGCCAAGCCTTACTTTGGAAGCAATGACTGTAGTTAATGTTTGATCAGATAAAATACTAAATACAGTCGTATTGTAGTTTTCAAAAGAAAACAAAAAGGCAATAACCGCTGCTGATGCAATCGCTGGCATTAAATAAGGTACTAAGATTTTAAAAAAAACTTGCGTTTGAGTTGCACCTAAATCCAATGCAGCTTCTTCTTGTGTTTGGTCAAATCGTTGAAGTCTTGCGACAAAAATTAAAAAGCAGTAAGTCGATATAAAGCATGTTTGTGCTAAAATTGTGAGAAAGATACCATTTCTACCCACATCTGAAATAAATCCATCTCCTCCAAGTCCTGCGATCCGATCCCATAAAACTACTGTAGATATACCAATAATCACACCTGGAAATAAAACAGGCATAATAGATATTGAATAATAAATATCTCTTAACTGAGATCGAACTTGTGTTAGAACAATGGCAGCTGCCATGCCAATTGGAACAGAAAGTGATACAACTCCAGCTCCAATAATTAAACTACTAATAATTCCATCGTGTAAACGCCAATCTGAAAGAAGGCCTGCGAGATGTTGCCCATCGTAGGCAATTTTTCCTTCATTAAACCATCTAAAGCTAAAACACTCCCAAGGAGAGATTGATGGAAACTCAGCAGAGTTAAATGCTGTAATGCTCATGACGATCAACGGACCAAATAAATAGGCAAAAAATATAAAGATATACATGCCCATCATGAAATTAATAAAGTATGTTGGTTTCATTTTATAATTTCACCAATCTTAACTTTAAAAATCCGCATCATTGCTAAAACAAAAATAACAGAAATAATTAGTAAAATAATCGAATACGCTGATCCTCGAGACCAATTATCATTCATGTTGAACCACTGGTAAATGAGCTGTGGAAACCAAAGAGTATTTGGACTACTTAAGACCACTGGTGTAGCAAGAGCTCCCACAGTCAACATAAATACCATTGTGCATCCTGATACAATTCCTGGCTTTGCATGAGGAATTACTATCCTCCAATGCGTCCTTAAAGAGGAGGAGCCTAAATCTTTTGCAGCCTCTATCTGATTAATATCTAAGCTCTCAATAGCGTTATACAGAGGGAACATCATTAATAAAATGTATGCGTATACCAGGCCTGTGTAGAGCCCTATGTCATAGGTAATAAATAAAATACTTTGATCAATTACACCTATTCCAGTTAAAAAGTTATTTATAACTCCCTCATTCGCAAAGAGTATTCTTAAAGCAAAGGATCTTAAGAGTTCATTGATCCAGAATGGTATTATTAAAGAGACAATCAATAGTCTCGCAGTGCTTGGATTAGCAATTTTAGCTATATAAAAAGCAATTGGATAACAAAATAACAAATTTGCGATAGTGACCATTATTGACACAAGAATAGTTCTTCCAAAAACCCCAAGATCAACAAAATTGAATGCTTCAAGTGATGTTTTTGATCCAAAAACAAAATGCTGATAATGCTCCATTGTATAAAAATCTTGAGGCCCTCCTCGCGCTAACGGTGGGACATTTGATCTAAAAGATAAGTCCAGCATGTAAAGTTGAGGAATTATGACTAGAAAAACGAACCAAAAAACTATTGCTACTAAGAAATAAATAGCGACGGCCTTACCGTTCTTTTTAAAAAATGGCTGCGTGAATAAATAATTTCCCATATTTAATCTATGGCTAATTGTGCTTTAGGTAAAATTGAAGACTTTATAGACTCAAAGCCAAGTTGTAATTTTGTGCCTGATGATATAGATGAAGTATCAATTGCATTTGGAATAGAAAACTTAATTCTTGTTCCCGACTTTAAAGTTGCATAGAAATTTTTTATATTTCCTTCAAACTCAAAACTTTCAATATTTACCTCAATTTGATTGTCAAAATTATCTCCATCTCTTGGTATGAATAATGATTCAGGTCTTACAAAGGCAATTGCTTCATCCCCAATGTTTAATTTCTTATTTTCATTCATTGTCGATAAGAAATCGCCGTCAGGGGTTTCTATTTTAACCTTGTTTTGATTGATATCTTTTACCGTTCCAAATAAAGGATTGTTCTCTCCAACGAAAGTCGCGACAAAGGGGGTTAATGGATTATTGTAAACTTCATCACAGGGTCCTATCTGCTCGATTTCTCCATCGTTCATTACAGCAATCCTATCAGACATTGTCAGTGCCTCACCTTGGTCATGAGTGATATAGATAAATGTGATGTTAACTCTTTTTTGAATTTCTCTTAATTCAGTTCTCATTCTTTGCCTTAGCTTTAAATCTAAAGCTGACAGAGGTTCGTCTAATAATAAAACTTTTGGTTCGACTGCTAATGCTCTTGCGATTGCTACTCTTTGTTTCTGTCCTCCTGATAATTGATGTACTTTTTTTTCGCCCTGTCCTTCTAATGCTATAAGTTCTAAAAGTTCATCTGCTCTTTTTTGCCTATCTTTTTTTGAGACTCCCCTTACCTCAAGAGAGAAGGCAATATTTTCAGAAACTGACATTAGAGGGAATAGGGCTAGGTTCTGGAAAATAAGAGAAGTAGGTCTTTTGTTTGGACCTATACCAAACATGTCTTTATTATCAATTAATACAGATCCTTCTGAGGGATCTTGAAATCCTGAAATTGCTCTAAGCAGTGTTGTCTTTCCACAACCAGATGGCCCCAGGAAAGAAAAAAATTCACCGCCATTGATTTTTACGTTTACACTTTTAGCTGCATAAAAACTCCCAAATGTTACTGAAACATTATTTAACTCTACGTCTGCGCTCATAAGAAAATTATAGTTATTAAATTAATAAACACGATACAAAAAAGCGCCCAAGATATGATCTTGAGCGCCTTAAATGTTATTAGAAACTAATTACGCCGTTTCAAACTTATTCGCGTACTCAGCTCTTGCATCAGCAAACCAAGGCGGCTCAGGTGGCCAAGGATTCAACTTAGTAGAAGTATCCCCTGGGTAAATTGCTTTAGCTAAAGCTTTTGTTTCTGGTGAGTAGAAATCAGAAGCGCCATTAACAGCTGAATTATATCCAATTTCATTAATAGTTTGACCGCCAACTTCAGGGGTAAAACTGTAATTGATTAATTCATAAGCTTCATCAATGTTCTCAGCTTTTGCAGATAAAGTGATGCCGTCAATCCATGCTAACGCTCCTTCATCTGTAGTTTGATAAGCAACTGGTTCGCCAGCTTTCATCATTGCTGCAATTGGGCCATCCCAGGTTTGTCCAACGACTACACCGTCAGATGTAAATCCTTGTTTCTGTGGATCGGCTCCTGACCAGAATTTGACAAGATTTCCTTTTTTAGAAATACAGAAATCAGTAATTGTCTCCCAGTTCTTTCTCATAGTGTCTTCATCATTATAAGAAGACCAGAAGTCCATCTTGCCTTGGTGATGCATCCAAATTCCACAACCTGTCATCATTGAGTAAGTTCTACCCATCATGAAGGCTCCATCAATACCTGGATTAGGCTCCCATAGATCGCCAAAACTTGGAAGACCATCTGGAGTCCATTTATCGGTTCTCCAAGAAATTGACTCTGTTCCCCACAATTGTGGAACCCAGTGAGATCCATTCCCGCCAAAATTCCAATCACGCTCACCTACTGCAAGCATCCCCGGGTTTACGGCACTAGTATTAATTCTATTCATATCGAATGGAGCTAAGACACCTAGGTTCTCCCATTGCAAGGCCCTCATATTCGTCGGGCTTGCTAGGTCATAACCTGCGCCACCACCAGCTTTCATTTTTGATATTATTTCACCGTTGTCACCGATTTTGGTGTGGTTAACAGTAATGCCAGTTTTAGCTTTAAAATCAGCTACAACTGAATCAGGTAGATACTCACCCCACATCAAAACATTTACAACAGGTGCGGCAAAAGCATTTGGAATATACCAGGGACCAATAGCTGCTGCTGCTCCAGTTGCAGCTGCACCTTTTAGGACTGATCTTCTTGAAACTTTTGCAGCCTTAAGAGTTTTATTTATTTTCTTCACGGCTACTCCTCACATTGTTAATTAATTAATAAAAAATTCTCATACATAAGAGAGAAGGTGTAAAGAATAAAGTTTAAGAAATTTGTGTAAATCTCTGGTCTTAAATAATTTAATTTCAATCTAAGCATCTGAAAAATATGGATAAAAATTAACTATAATTTTATACGTTAAGATAATTTGATAAATGCCTGATTCATATAAACATATTTTTTGAAAATATTTGATACTTAGTACTTGGCTAAATCACTGTTTTAAATAGACTTTTATCATGATTATAACAACCACAATTGGTTCATTCCCTAAGCCATCTTTTTTACCTTTATCAGATTGGTTTAAAGGAGAAAAAGGTACTGACAACGAAAGACCAACTTCTGAATACCAAGAAGAAAAACTTAAGATGGGCAGTCAATACGAAAGTCTAGTTAATGAAGCGTCAAAACAAGTCATTGATGATCAAATTACGTGCGGAATCGATATTGTCACTGATGGAGAGGTTAGAAGAGAAAATTATATTCACTATCATTGCAGGCATTTAAAAGGAATAGACTTTAAAATACTCACTGAAAAAACTGCAAGGACTGGTAATTATAATTGCTGGCTTCCCACCATAACAAATAAAATAGAATTTAATGGTTATTTTTTAGATAAAGAATTTAAGTTTAATCAATCTATGTCAAGCAAGCCAATTAAGGCTACATTGCCTGGACCCCTTACTATTGCTGATACTATTTCAGATAACTTTTATTACGACGAAAAAACGATGTGCTCAGACTTAGGTGAAGTATTAAATAAGGAAATTAAAAACCTCGTCAATGCAGGCTGCAAATATATTCAAATTGATGAACCACTATTTGCTAGAAAATCAAAAGAAGCTCTTGAGTTTGGAATTGATAATATTGAACGTTGTTTTCATGGTATTGATGATTGCGATAAAATCGTACACATATGTTGTGGCTATCCTGATAAAATAGACTCGACTGATTATCCAAAGGCTCCTCTATCTAGCTATTTTAATTTGGCTGACGCATTAGAGGCGAGTTGCATTGATACAATTTCTATTGAAGATGCACATCGATACAATGATTTAAAGTTGTTAGAAAAATACAAGACAAAAAAAATTATATTTGGTCTTTTAAAAATAGCATCAAGTCAAATTGAAGATATTGATATGATTAGATCTAGAGCTTTAGATTGTCTTAACCATATCGATAAGGATAGACTTATAGCTGCTCCTGATTGTGGTCTCGGATATCTATCACGTGAGTTGGCGATAAAAAAATTAACAAATCTCTGTAAAGCTGTTGAAGATATTTAAGCAATTAACTTTTCAGGTTCACAAAAATCTAAATTAAGATCTCTAGCTACATCTTGCTGTGTGCACTTTCCATCCATAACATTTAGGCCATTTAAGAAATTCTTATTAGAACTCAAAGCTTTATTAAGACCGTTTTTGGCTAATTCAGATATGAATGGCAATGTTGCTTGATTAAGACTGATTGTTGATGTTCTTGGTACACATCCTGGCATATTTGTAACGCAATAATGAACTACATTGTGAAGAACATACACTGGATCAGCATGAGTTGTTGGCTTACTGGTTTCAATGCAGCCCCCCTGATCAATAGCTACGTCAACAAGAGCAGAGCCTGGTTTCATCTTTGAAACTAAGTGTTCAGAAACTAGTTTTGGTGCTGATGCGCCTGGCACAAGAACACCCCCTATCAATAAATCGCAATCTTTTACATTTGCATCAATATTATCAGGTGTCGAAATCACAGTTGTAACTTCATTGTTAAAGAATGATTTTAGTTCATCAAGCCTCTGCTGAGATTGATCAATTAAAATGACATTTGCCTTCATTCCATGTGCTATTAATGCGGCATTAAATCCAACTACACCGCAACCGATAATAACTACATTTGCTGGTGGGGCTCCAGTTGCGCCTGATAAAAGCACTCCTCTGCCATTATTTGTCATCTCTAACGACCTTGCTCCTGCCTGAATAGAAATCCTGCCTGCAACTTCGCTCATTGGAGCAAGTAATGGTAGACGATTATTCTCATCTGTAACAGTCTCATAGGCTATACACGTTGATCCAGATTTCATTAGCCCTAGAGTAAGTTCTTTGTTGGCGGCTAAATGAAGATAGGTAAATAATAATTGATTTTTTTTAAGAAACTCAACTTCTTGTTTTAGTGGTTCTTTAACTTTAATTATTAATTCACTTACATCAAAAACCTCTCCGGCAGTTTTGCAAATGCTTGCGCCTACTGAAGAGTAGTCTGAGTCAGTAAAGCCTGAGCCTATACCTGCCCCTGTTTCAATAATTACCCTATTACCTTCTGAAACAAGTGTCTTTACACTATCAGCAGATAGTCCTACTCTATTTTCTTGAGGTTTGATTTCTTTTGGAACACCTATTAACATATATTACTAATTTTTATACTATTTGCATAAATATAAAAAGGACTAAGAACTCTAATGGCTAAAAAATGGCTTAAAATTGTTTATTCAGAAAAAAATCCAACAAAATTAAAACTTCATTATAAAAGTTGGGCAAAGGAATACGATAAAGATTTAACTGATTGGGGATACGCTTATCCTAAACGACTAAAAGAGATCATTCTTAGCAAGAAGATAAAAATTTCAAAAAAAGCAAATATTTTAGACGCTGGATGTGGAACTGGATTAGTAGCTGAAGAATTGAGTAAATTAGATTATAAAAATCTAACAGGTTTAGATAATTCAAAAGAAATGCTAGGACTCGCTAAATCAAAAAAAATTTTTAAGAAACTTATTTGCCAATCGTTACATAAAAAAACTACATTGAAAAGTAATCAATTCAATTTAATAATCTGCACAGGAGTACTTACTGCTGGCCATGTAGGGCCAAGTGCAATTAAAGAATTGCTTCGACTTACAAAGAAAAATGGTTACTTAATACTTTCGATTTCGGAAACTATTTTTAAAAAATTAGGCTTTGATATAGAACTTGCCTATAGATCTAAGGAGTACACTTCTTTGTATATCTCAAGGCCATTTCTCGCTCTCCCGCGCCACGACTCCAGTGCGAAGAATAAAATTTATATTTTAAGAAAATCTTAGCCAATTTGTTCTTGACTCATATCGCTTGAGTCAATGCCCGCAATTTCAACGGGCTTTTTCATTGCATCTCTTCTGAATGGTTCGCCTAGCTCTTGATTTAAAATGACTTCAATAAATGTTGTAATACCTTTACCCTGATCTTCGCAGGCCTTTCTTAGGTTTTGGGTTAACTCATCCATTGTTCTAACTATAACACCTTTTAAACCACACCCCTCTGCTACTTTTGCATAACTTAATTCTGGATCTAATTCAGTGCCAACAAAATTGTTGTCGTACCAAAGAATTGAATTTCTTTTCTCGGCACCCCATTGATAATTCCTAAATATCACCATTGTAATAGCAGGCCATTCTTCTCTTGCACAAGAAGTCATCTCGTTCATACTTATGCCAAATGCACCATCGCCTGCAAATCCAACAACTGGAATGTTAGGACATCCAATTTTAGCACCTAGAACTGACGGAAAACCATATCCACATGGGCCAAACAGACCTGGAGCAAGATACTTTCTTCCTTCATCAAAAGTAGGATAAGCATTTCCTATTGCACAATTATTACCAATATCTGATGAAATAATTGCTTCTCTGGGTAGGGCCGCTTGAATTGCTCTCCACGCCATTCGTGGAGACATTCGATCAGAATCTCTCTTTCTAGAGTCAGCGTTCCATGTGGTACCAGGATCATCATCCTCGTGATCCATGCTGCTTAGCGTTTGTAGCCAGGAGGATTTAGTTTGATGTACTAGTGCTTTCCTATCGTCTCTACCATTATCACCGGCACTTGAAGATAGATTGTTTATTAATTGCTGTGTCACCAGCTTAGAATCCCCACATATACCCACACTTACTTTTTTTGTAAGGCCTATACGGTCTGAATTAATATCAACTTGTATTATTGATGCTTCTGTTGGCCAATAATCAATGCCATAGCATGGCAAAGTTGAAAAAGGGTTCAATCTAGTACCTAAAGCTAGAACAACATCCGCTTTTGAAATTAATTCCATTGCTGCTTTTGATCCATTATAACCTAACGGTCCAACAGCTAATCGATGATTGCCAGGAAAACTATCATTGTGCTGATATCCACACGCAACGGGGGCGTCCAATCTTTCAGCAAGCAATTTACATTCTTCAATAGCATCACCTAATACAACGCCAGCGCCAGATAAAATTACTGGAAATTTAGCATTAGATAATAATTCAGATGCCTTTAGTATTGCCTCAGAACCGCCAGCTGGTCTCTCAAAATTTATAATAGTTGGCATTTCAATATCAATGACTTGGGTCCACATATCTCTAGGTACATTTATTTGAGCGGGGGCTGACCCTCTAAATGCTTTTGAGATTACTCGATTTAAAACCTCAGCTATTCTTGAAGGATCTCTCACCTCTTCTTGATAACAAACCATGTCTTTAAATAAAGCCATTTGCTCAACTTCTTGAAACCCACCTTGACCAATTGTTTTATTGGCTGCTTGAGGTGTTACTAAGAGTAATGGCGTGTGATTCCAATATGCTGTTTTGATTGGTGTAACAAAGTTTGTAATGCCAGGACCATTCTGAGCAATACACATAGACATTTTCCCTGTAGCGCGAGTGTATCCGTCAGCAACAATACCTCCGTTAGTTTCGTGAGCTACGTCCCAAAAAGTTATACCAGCTTTAGGAAATAAATCTGATATAGGCATAAACGCTGAGCCAATAATCCCAAATGCATGTTGTATACCGTGTTTCTGTAAAACTTTGATAAAAGCTTCTTCTGTTGTCATTTTAGTCATATTTAAAACTTTTCTCTTAATATTTTACAACTACTTCCTTTATTTTTTGTAACATTTCGTCAATGTGCTTTTCTTCAGCAATTAAAGCGGGCGCGATGATGCCACTGTCACCAGTAAATTTAATATGAACTCCATTCGCAAAGGTTTTCTTTTGCGCATCATATCCACGCACTCCTGGAGTTTTATCAACTGCAAGATCAATAGCAGCCATCATCCCATCTCCACGAACATCTGTTACCGCTGGGACATCTTTAAACGCATCAAAAACAGCATCTAAAAAATAATGTGACATCTTTTCTGCTCTTGCGAAAATATCTTCTTTTTCATAAATATCCAATGTAGCTAATGATGCTGCAACACATGCTGGATGACCAGAGTATGTGTAGCCATGAAAAAATTCAACTCCATGTTCTGGGCCATTGCCAACAATCGCATTGTAAATTTTGTCAGATACTCCAACAGCACCCATCGGTTGGGAACCATTTGTAATAGCTTTTGCCATGGTTATCATATCTGGCTGCACATTATATTTTACAGAACCAAAAGACTTTCCTGTTCTTCCAAATCCTGTAATTACTTCGTCAAAAATTAATACGATGCCGTACTTGTCACATGTTTCTCTTAACTTTTCTAAGTACCCCTTAGGTGGAATTAATGTTCCTGTTGATCCTGCGATAGGCTCGACAAAGCATGCAGCAATTGACTCTGGACCATACATATCAACAAATCTCTGAAGGTCATCAGCTAAATGTGCACCATGTTCTGGTTGACCTTTAGTGAACTTATTCTCTTCTAACCAAGTATGTCTTAAATGAATAACACCAGGCATTGCAGCGGTAAATATTTCTCTGTTTTTAATCATGCCACTCAGAGAGGTGCCGCCAATATTCACACCGTGGTAAGCTCTTTCGCGTGATACAAACTTCATTCGATGAGCTTGTCCAATTGCATGCTGATATGCTTGAACAATTTTTATAGCTGAGTCTATTGCTGTTGAACCACATATTGTGAAAAAAACATTGTTTAGGTCACCAGGTAATAATTTTGCAACTTTTTCAGCACAAGCAAAAGCAGGCAAGTGAGAAACCTGGAAGCTTGGTGAATAATCTAATTTTAATAATTGCTGGTGTACAGCATCTGCAATTTCTTTCCTTCCATGACCCAAAGGTACACAAAATAATCCTGAAGAAGCGTCAATTACCGTATCACCTTTATGGTTCCAATAGTATACACCTTCCCCTCTATCCAAAAGTCTTGGATCTTTTTTGAAATCCTTATTTGCAGTGAAGGGTAAAAAGTAATTTTCGAGAGAATTAGTCGTAGGTGTAGTGTTTGCCATATGGATCCTTTCAAATCTATAAAGATATAATACTTATACTAATCTTATTTAAGCTGCTTGACTAGAATTACCACTTTTATGAAAAGTCTCATTTTTGGCGGCCATATCACGAAGAAGCTTACATGGCGTAAACCTTTCACCATATTTTTGAGCAAGTTTATCTGCTTCAGCAACAAATTCTTTGACGCCAATCATATCAATGTAGGAGAGAGTTCCGCCAGTCCAAGGTGCCATTCCCCAGCCTAGTATTGCTCCAATATCAGCATCACGCACATCTGTTAGTACATTCTCTTCATAACACTTAGCTGTTTCCAAAGCCTGTATATAGAGAAATCTCTTTTTTAATTCATCAACTTCAGGCTGATCGTCGCTTTCTTTACAAAGATTTGATAATTCAGGCCATAAATATTTTTTCCCACTTTCGGGATATTCGTAAAAACCTTTATTATTTTTCTTTCCAAACCTTCCTTGCTTTTCAACCATTTCTTCCATGATTGAATACATAGGTGTAACAGGAAACTCTTTTCCTTCCGCCTCGAAGTCTTTTTTAGTTTGAGTAGTCACCTTCCATGCAAGATCTAAAGCTACAGCATCTGAGAGAGCTAAAGGCGCCATTGGCATACCTGTCATCTTGCCTGCATTTTCAATTAGCGCAGGTTTGATTCCTTCTGCCAGCATTGCGACACCTTCACCTGTATATGTGCTGAATACGCGGCTTGTATAGAAACCTCTGCTGTCATTTACTACAATTGGAGTTTTCTTAATCTTTTGCACATAATCCATTGTCTTAGCAAGAGTCTCCTGTGACGTTTCTTTTCCCATAATAATTTCAACTAATGGCATTCTTTCAACAGGAGAGAAATAATGAATTCCAATAAAATTATTAGGTCTTTTAGAATTTTTAGCCAGTCCTGTGATAGGTAAAGTTGAAGTATTGGAACCAAAAACAGCAGTCTCAGCAATTTGTGCTTCAGCTTTAGCGGTAACTTCAGCTTTGATGTCTCTGTTTTCAAAAACTGCTTCTACAATTAGATCTGCGCCCTGTAGCAAAGAGTAATCAGTGGTAGGAGTTATTAAATTTAGTAGTTTTTCTTTCTTTTCTTCTGTAGTTCTTTTTTTGCTTAGTTGCTTATCTAAAATTTTAGTCGAGTAATCTTTACCTTTATCAGCAGCATCTTGATCGGTATCAATTAAAATAACTTCAATACCTGCTTTTGCAGTTACATAAGCAATTCCTGCACCCATTAGTCCAGCTCCAAGTATACCAATTTTTTTGACATCATACTTATCAAAGTCCTTTGGCCTTCTTGCTCCCTTACTGAGAGCTTGCATATTAACAAATAAGCTTCTGACCATGTTTTGTGATCTTGGATCCATAACAACGTTGGTAAAATAACGAGCCTCAATTCTTAATGCAGCATCGATTGGAACTTGCACGCCTTCATAAACTGCGGACAATATAGCTGTTTGAGCTGGATAATTATTATAAGAATTTTTTCTAAGAGATGATGAAGCCGCTGCCCATAGCATCATTCCTTTTGGAGTGTAAGGAAGTCCACCAGGGAATTTGAAACCTTTTTCGTCCCATGGTTGTACTGCTTTGCCACCATCAACAATATATTTCTTTGCAGCGGCTAATAAATTTTCTTTATCAGTTACTTCGTTAATTAATCCTGCACCTAAAGCTTTTTTAGGAGTGAATGGAGTTCCTGCTAAAAGGAAGCCCATTATGTCTTGGGTAACTCCTGCCAATCTAGGCACTCTTTGAGTTCCACCTGCTCCAGGTATAAGACCAACTTTTGCTTCTGGTTGTCCAATTTGAATTTTGTCATTATCAATCGCAACACGGTAGTGACATGACAAACAAATCTCAAATCCACCGCCTAAAGCATGTCCATTTATTGCTGCAACAAAAGGCTTGCCACACGTTTCCATGCTCCTAAACAGCAACTGCATTTCCATATTTCCATTATATATTTTTTCTGCAGCTTTAACTTTATCTTCTTGAACGCTGTCAAAACCAAAAACTTCAGAAGAAGTAAGATCTGCTCCGGCTATGAATGCATCTTTAGCGCTTCTCAGAACAATACCTTTAACTGCATCATCCCCAATTAGCTTTTCGATAATTTGCCTATATTCACCTAAAGATTGAAAATTTAGAACGTTCATTGAACGATTTTCTAAATCCCAAGTTACTACAGCAACACCGTCGCTATCTATTTCATAAGTTACATCACTCATTAAATTACCTTTAATCTAAATTTTTAAACGCGCTCGATGACAGTGGCAGTTCCCATGCCTCCACCGACACACAACGTAGCAAGTGCTGTAGACTTGTTCGTTCTTTCCAACTCATCAAGAACTGTACCAAGTATCATTGCACCAGTAGCACCAAGAGGGTGTCCCATTGCAATAGCTCCGCCATTAACATTAATTTGAGAATGATCAATGCCCATATGCTCTAAGTATCTTAGAACAACAACTGCAAAAGCTTCATTTAATTCCCATAAATCAATGTCATTTTTATCCATTCCAAGATTTTTTAAGACTTTGTCTGAAACATAGCCTGGTCCAGTCAACATTATGCTTGGCTCAGATCCAATTGAAGCAAATCCTTTAATTTTTGCTCTTGCTTTAAGGCCATGCTTTTCGCCCATTTCCTTATTGCCAAGTAGAATTGCAGCAGCGCCGTCAACGATCCCAGATGAGTTACCAGCTGTGTGCACATGGTTTACTTTTTCTACTTCTGGATACCTTTGTTGTATTGTCGCATCAAAACCAGCCATTTCTCCCATCATTGCAAAAGAAGGATCTAGTGATCCCAGTGATTGCATTGTTGCATCTGGTCTCATGTGTTCGTCATGATCTAGAATGGTTAAGCCATTAATATCTTTCACAGGTG
This sequence comes from Pelagibacterales bacterium SAG-MED32, assembly GCA_014653725.1. Taxonomy (GTDB): domain Bacteria; phylum Pseudomonadota; class Alphaproteobacteria; order Pelagibacterales; family AG-422-B15; genus CACNXQ01. Next base: position 21,152 of record JACWEC010000006.1, read on the forward strand.
TGATTGATTTATCAAACCTTTTTTCATCCCAAGCTTTTTTAGCTCTTTGTTGACTCTCAACTGCATAAGCATCTACGTCATCTCTAGTAAAGCCCCATTTTGAAGCAATCATGTCTGCACTTATTCCTTGAGGTACAAAATAGTTTTTAATTGCTACCGAAGGATCAGCAACCATTGCTCCACCATCAGAGCCCATTGGAACTCTTGACATTGACTCAACACCACCGCCAATAGACATCTGTGCCTGACCAGACATAACTTGAGCCGCTGCCATGTTTGTTGCTTCTAAACCAGATGCACAAAATCTATTTATTTGCACTCCTGATACTGATTGATCAAATTCTGAATTGAGTACTGCAGAACGAGCAATATTAGCACCTTGTTCACCAACTGGAGCAACACATCCCAGAACAACATCGTCTACATCAGCAGTATCTAGTTGATTGCGGTCTTTAACATTATTTAAAACCTGGGTTGCAAGTTCTAAGGCTGTAACTTCATGTAAAGTTCCATTTTTTTTACCTTTGCCACGAGGCGTTCTTATTGCGTCATAGATATAACAGTCAGTCATTCGGGTACTCCAAAATATTGATTATAAGTTCATCGATTATAATAATTAAGATTTTTCAAACAACACTAAATATAAGAAAGTGCCAGTAACCCATCTAAATATTAATCAATAAAATCAATAATTTAATTAATTATAAATTACACTTACGGATCAAGTTCAGTGTAACTTGACAAATCAGGAGAACCATTAGCAAATTTGTAAACAGGTTTTTGCTTCGCTCCCTTAGGTTGAAAGCTAGGCAGTGCGATTAAAGTTGATGATACTGTTTGAAATCCCATATCAGTCTTCACACACATAGCACTTAGTGGATTTTTATCCTCACTGTAAGTGCTTCCCAATAACATTTCCCAGTCTTGCCATTCCCCTTTAGATGGATTTGGCTCTAATGATAAAGCAAACTTTGATAGGTAAGTTTTAATGCGCTTCGATTTTAAATCATTTCGATCATATGCCGTTATCATTGAAAGCCCGTCTGGTATATTAAAGTATTCAATAACTTCTTGTTCCTCATCTGACTTTATCCAGTAAGCATTTATATTATCAGCGATAAGCATATTAAATCCCCTATAAGAGTCCTTTTGAATTTCAATCATGGCATTAAGAGCCTCCGATGCATCTGCATGATCTAATGCGTCTAAAACTAACTCTCCCCTACTTCTTTTATTATCTAATGGTCCTAAACTGTTCATTCGATTCATAATGCCAACAGCCAAACCATAATCATTGATGCCAAGCCATGTGCCTCCAGCAATTAAATCCTTTCCAGCAAATACATGAGGTCTATCTTCCCAATGTCTACCAGGTGTGAGTGACTCTCTGTCCTTCATTTCATCTCTGTTAGCACCAATTATTAATGGCCACTCTGAGTCACTTTGTTTTAAAATTACTATCGAACACATTTGATTTTTTATATAACTTTACTAGTTAATTGATGTCATGGAAAATAAAAAAACAGCTCTGATCGTAGAAGGTGGTGGCCAAAGAGGTGTATTTTCTTTTGGAATAACCGATACCTTTATTAATAGGAACTATGATCCATTTGATATTTACATGGGGGTCTCAAATGGAGTGGCGGTTCTATGCTGGTATCTAATTAGAGAAACAGACAATAATTTAGAAAAAATGCTCTATGCAGCTAAAGGCGATTACCTTAGCTATAAAAATATTTTCATTGGTAAAGACATAATTAAATTTCATCAGATGTACGAGGATGGCGAGAAGATGTTTAAGCCAAATATGGAAAAAATTAAAAATAATTTAAAAGGAAAAGATTATATTGCAGTTGTGACTGATGCGATCGAAGCAAATGCCGAATATTATTCATTTGGTGATGGTGAGTGGATGCCAAAAATGATTGCCTCTGGTACCCTGCCCATATTGGTTAGAACCCCAAGCTTAATAGATGGACGCAGGAAATTTGATGGAGGTGTTGCTGATCCCCTTCCTGTAGAAAAAGCATATGAGATGGGTGCTAAAAAGATAATTGTGATTAGAACATATGAAAAAAAATTTAGAAGGAAGTTGAAAATTGAAAATTATATTGGCGCTTTACTATCAAAAGAATATCCTAAATTGAGAAAAGCATTATTAGTGCATGATAAAACTTATAATCGAGCACTTGATTTTATTAATAATCCCCCGAGTGATTGCGAAATTGTACAACTATGCCCACCAGAAAAACTAAAATCAAAAAGAGATTCAAAAAATATTGAGGTTTTAAAAGCTGACTACAAATTAGGAAAAAAAGTTGCTAAAGTATATTTAGATGGTCTAAAGAACTGATTTAACAAATTCACTTATTTTATTTTCAACAGATGTTGTTGTTTCTGACGGAAAAGCATTAAAAGCATGATCTGCTCCAGGAACGATGATGATTTCTGCATTTGAACCATAACTCAACCATCGACCATACATAAACAAAGAGTCATCAAGCAATAAATCTCTGGTACCAACTGTAAACAATGCTGGTGGCATTCCCGTTAAATCCCCTTGAATAGGTGAAACGTCAGGCAAGCTTTTATCTACATCTCCTTGAAAGTATGAGTCTCTAAATTTTTTAATCATTGCATATGATAATAAGAATATTTCTTCAGATCCTTCCTGTCTGATTGCGCTTGGCGTAAGTCGGGCATCATAGGACCCGTAAATAAGATTTGCGCCCTTGATAGTATCCAGTAACCCTTTACTTTTCAGTCTCAGCAATATAACCGCGGATAAGTTTGCGCCAGCCGACTCTCCACCAATTACAATTTTTTCTGTATTGAATTCTTTCTTTGAATTTTCTATCAACCAAACAGCCGCTGTTTCACAGTCATCTGGAGCAGCTGGATAAGGGTTAGTTGGCGCAAGACGATATTCTACACTTACTACAACACAATTAAGATCATTTGAAATTTTTTCTAGAGATTGATCCTGCATATCTGCAGCACCAATGCAGTGACCGCCGCCATGTATGTGCATATAAATAAAATCAGGACTGTCGTGATTAATTATTCTTATCATTACTTTATGATCGCCTATCCCAATTTGCCTATTTTCAGCACGATCAGAATATGGTTGGAAAGCGAGCAATCCACCACCTTGTCTTCTTATTTCTTGCAAGACATCAAAAGGTATTTCATGTGATGGGGGCGCGTTGACTAATAAATTTTTTATATGATCATTCATTTCATGAATGTCTTTAGATATATTTTTATGATCAAAAGCTTCAGGAGAAATAGACGTAAATAACATTTTTTTATGTGCGCGTTTTAATATAATTAAAAGTTCTATTTAGAATTAAAACATAAATTGGCAAAAATGCTAGGTAGCAAACAACTAGTTTCAATATGAAATCGTTGAATGCTATGAGATCCCAATTTTCTCGCATAAAATCGTCTGCAGAATTATAAAATGCCACACCATAAAATAGATATGTATCAATCAATTGGGCAAAAAAGGTACTTACAACTGGCGCAAGGTACCAATAAGAACTTAAATTGAAGCCATCATCGCCTACTCTCTCCCTTACTTTTGAAAACACAAAGACATCAAGCAACTGCCCTATTGAATAAGCTAAAACAGATGCAATCGCTATTCTAAAATCAGCAAATATATATGAAATTATAAAAGCTGGTATAAAGGCGTATCCAATAACTTTACGTGCATTTGTTGCATTCGAAAGTCGTACTGTCAAATCTGTAGCTAGAACTATAATTGGGAAAGTGAATGTACCAATTGTATAATCCAAACCAAATATATTTATTGGAAATTGAACTAGATAATTTGATATGGCAATAATAAAGCAATGCCCCAAAACTAAATAGGCTATTAATTTTCTATTAAGATCCATAGAACTCATAATTAATCCATATAACTGTTAAAACAAGTAAAGTTGCCATAAATCCATTAAATTGATTAATTGCTTTATCAGATTTAATGAAGTTATTTAAAAATACGCCAATCGTTGTCCAAGTTAAAACAGCAAATATATTTGAGATTGTGAATGCTATTAATATCCATATCATGCCATTCATAAAGCTATCGATGAACTCAAAATTCTTAAAATCAGTATAAATAGAAATTGTTGTTACCGCCATCATGACTCCCTTTGGATTAACATATTGAAACAATGATGACTCCAAGAAGGTAATTGGCTTTGAACGACTTTGATCTTCTGCGTTATAAGAAAAGTAAATGCGGTAAGATAAGTATAAGAGATAAAGTGATCCTAAAATTTGTAATAATGTTTGTATAAATGGAAAGTTATTGAAAATAGTTATTAATCCCAGGCTCAAAACAACCAATAGAGACAAGAAACCAAACACTACTCCTGCCATATGAGGAATAGATCCAAAGTAACCAAAATTTCTACCCGATGCAGTTAACATAATATTATTAGGACCAGGTGTGCCAGATTGGATGACGCATAGTAGTAATAGTGGAAAGAAATACTCGATCATTTTTAGAAATATTTTTTAATGAACTATAAAGTAAATAGACGTAATAATCACAATTATTGTTGGCAGTATCATGTTGTGAAGGTTTTCATCAACTTTATAGGTTTTTACTTGCCCTTTTATTCTAAAGGGAAGGTGTTTATTTTTTCCAGGAAGTAATTTTAATTTTTTTCCAAATGTATATTTGAAGGGTACTCTTCCTCCGGGATCAGAGAGCGTTCCCTTAAATAGAGGCATGCTGAAAATAGTTATTATAAAAGTTCCAAGGAAGCCAAAATACCAAATAAGCCAAAAATAAAGCTGGTATGGATAATAAAATTCAGGAATATAAATCCATAATACAATTAAATTCAAAACCATAATTGGATAGAATCCAAGAACTTGCCAGACTACATGAAAGCGCGCATGCCCTATCCAATCAGGATGTGTAGCATGAGTTTTATTAAAGTCGGCAATAGTTGGTCCTAAAGTTAATAAAATTGATAAAATTGAAAAGACTATTCTTGGAATTGAATTGTGATCGTATAGATCCATACAAATACTATTTAAATTTTTTACGCATATTAATCGCAGCTTGAATACCAGTCACAGGCTTTTTACCTTCAGGAACTGTATTTCCTTTTTTGGTTAAGTTTTCAAAACTTTCCCCTTTTTTGAACATATCATAGAGAATATCGATATCCATATTTGTTCCTACCGGTTCTTCTGGAAAGCCTCGAGCTGAAACCTCATGCTTAAACTCTTCTTCGTTCTGCCAGTGCTCAAAAAATATTTCAATAAGATTGCCGTCTGGATCTTTATAATACATTCCTGTAATCCAACCATGATTGATAGTCCAGTATGGTTTTAAGCCACGATCTTTTGCTTTTAAATAAAAATCAAACCACTTTTCTATTGGATTTAATTGATAAGAAATATGATCTAGTCCAACTGCTGATGGTGTAGACCTATTCAGCCATTCTTTAAATCGTGCTATCAATTTTACAAAAAAATTAAGCTTATCAATTCCTGGCTTAGTGTTGGCAATAGCTACTCTATGGTGTTCTTCATCAAAAGCTAAGAAAGCAATATCATTACTTTTATACAAAGGCTTGCATCCAAAAAGTTTTTCATAAAAACTGACCATCTTATCGTACTGCATCGTTTTAAAAGCTACATGATGAAAATTATCTGGAGAATACTCAGATCTAAACTTCCTATATAAATCAAAATTTAAGATAACTTCTTTTGTCATAATTTAAGCAGTCCAAAACCAATCAGGGCCAGGTAAATGAAGAACATGATTTTCTAGTCCTATTTCCTTATCAGTTAACTTATTACATTTTTCATTCATTAACATTAATAAATCTCTATTGTTCTCATCTTTTGAAAGATCATTCATTTCGAAAGGATCGTTCTCTAAATCAAATAATTGAAAATCAGAATTGTTAGCCACTAGTTCATTATAATTTTGGGGTATGTTGTTCATACGTGGAGAGAAAAATCTTAAAAATTTATATTTTTTGTCTACTACCCCTTTATAATTAAGAGGAAGACTAAAATCTGGTAAAAAATTACCTTTTGAAGCAAATGCTTTAGCTTTGTTAACAAATCCTTCAGCTAAAGCCGTATGTCTAAATTTTTCTGCAACTTCAAAGACAGCTGGGATGATTTGAACCCCATGTATTAAATGGCCTTCTAAGTCTCGATTGTTTGCATAATTTACATTCTCAACTAGATGTGCGTAGCTATTGCCTTTTAGTTCAGGAAATTTATTTTTTAATTCCGACTTATCAAGACCTGCAAATTCTAATATTGAAGGAACGATATCAATATTTGAAATAATTGAATTGCACATCTTCTGTTGTTTTAAGTCAGGGTGATATACTAATGTTGGGACTTTGATTGACTCCTCCCAAGCTACAACTTTTCCTCTTGCTCCTTGTTGACCAAGCATTTCTCCATGATCTGAAATCATAAAAATAATTGTATTTTCTAACTGGTCTGTTTCCTGAAGAGCTTCTATGAGCATCATTATCCGCCTATCTACATCGCGCAAACAATTGAAATAATAATTACAAAACTTTCTCCATAAGTCTGGCCGGTTATACGGTATCTCACCGTAAAGCGCATTCATTAGTTCAGTTCCAGCTTCTGCACCAGGTCCTATGCTTCTTCTCGGGCCAAAATTCTTTGGAAATTCAAAGTCATGTTCTAAATCATAAAAAGGATCATTAGGTGCAAACTGTTGATTAGCTGCAATAAATCCAGTTCCTTTAATCTCAGGCGCTGCCCTGTAAAACATGATGTCATGAGGATTGACAAAATTTATGAATGCAGACCATGGCTTACTGTTGTCTTTGTTTTCTACAATAAACTTAGAAGCATCTGTTGCAGTTAATCCATCGTATTTGTATCCACCTTGTCCCAAATCTCTTTCACCTGGCTGATTAGAATTATCAAATCCATATTTACTAAACATTTGCTTCATGCCTTCATAGCCAAGAGCATTTTCATTTACATTACTTTCAGTAATATTTGTTAAATGCCACTTGCCAAAATATCCAGTTTCATAATTTTGATTTCTCATCATATGGCCGATGGTATTTACATTGTCGTACAATCCTGGCACCCAAGGTGTAACTGTATTGTCCCATACGCCAGTAAATTGAACATGTTGACCTGTATAAACTGAGCTACGAGCGGGTGAACAGATCGGTGTGGATGTGTAAGACCGATTAAAATAGGTTGATATACTCTCAAGATATCTTCTAGCCGGTAAATCAATACTCTTGGGTATGTACGGCCATGCCCTTTCTTGGTCATTTAGTATTAAAAGAATATTGTAATTTTTTGCTTTAATGTAGGCTGGTGCTTGTTGCGTCATTAAGATTGAACTTAATCCAGCCAATGTTACTGAAGACGCAGATTGTTTGATAAAAGATCGTCTTGAGATTTTTTTATTCATATTAAAAAAAAACAATATACAATAATTTGACTTGATACAATTCTAGCTTTTAGATATTCATTATATATAAACTTATGAAATTAGTAACATTTTCAAATAATAACAATCTAAGCATCGGTGCGGTCAAAGATGACCTGATAATTAGTTTTGCCCAATCATCTCTTCCTAAAAATATGATTGATTTTATTGAACTTGGTAACGATGGGCTTGATACAGCTAATGACCTTATTGAAAAAGGTGAAGATAAAATAGAAGCAGGTAAAGTCAAATTGTGTGCGCCTATTCCTAAACCCAGTAAAATACTGGCTGTAGGATTAAATTATAAAGAACATAAAGACGAAGTTGCAGAAACGGCAGCAAAGACTATTGGTAAGGCTCAGGAAAAATATCCAAATATATTTAATAAACAAAATAGTTCAGTCATTGGACCTTATGATTTAATACACAGACCAAGAGCATCAGAATTTTTAGACTACGAAGGTGAACTAGGCTTCGTTATTGGAAAAAAATGTCGTCATGTCCCTTACGATAGTGCTGCAAATGTGATTTATGGATATACAGTTGTAAATGATGTGACTATTAGAGATTGGCAGATGCGTGGACCGCCAATGACAATGACCATGGGTAAATCATGGGATACGCATTGCCCTTTTGGTCCCTACCTTGTAACCAGTGACGAAGTCGGTGACCCTCACAATTTAAAACTTGAAACTCATGTCAATGGCGAACTTAGACAGTCAGCATCAACAAGTGATTTGATTTTTGATTGTTTTACTCTTGTTGAATATTTATCAACTGCGTTCACTTTAGAACCAGGCGATCTAATTCCAACAGGAACTCCAGCTGGATCAGCTGTAATGACAAGAAACTGGCTTAAAGCAGATGATGAAGTAAAGATAGAGATTGAAAAATTGGGCTTTATTGAGAATAAAGTTATTGAAGAGCCAGAAGATACTCCCGTATATTAAATCAAGTGATTGAAACCGAATATGATGTAATTGTTGCAGGGTATGGCCCCGTAGGTGAAACTTGCGCAAATCTTCTTGGGTATTATGGCATCAAAGCTTTGGTTTTAGACAAAGAAAAAAACGCCTACCCTTTACCAAGAGCGATTACATGGGATGCTGAGTGTCAGCGAGCTATGTCACACTGCGAATTTTTAAGCGAAGTAAAGACAAGAAAAATAAGAGGTGTTGATAATAAAGACGCTAATAAAAAATCAATCATGAAAATTACAATGGAGGGTTTTGACACTTATAACTATCAGCATAGAATTTTATTTATTCATCAGCCACAATTTGATGAGGCGCATAGAGAAAATGCAAAAAAATATTCTACAAATATTATAAAAACGGGCAGTGAACTTTTAGCGGTAGATGAAATAAATGGTGTCGTGAATTGTACATACAAAGATATTGAAACCAATGAGGAGTTTAAAGTTACAAGCAAGTATCTTTTAGCTTGTGATGGCGCCAACAGTACAGTTAGAAAACTTAACAATATCAAATTAAATAGTCTTGACGCTGATGAAGCCTGGATGGTTGTCGATGGGTATACCAAAAGTAGTTTTGACTGTTTTACCGATATAGATGCTATTCAATATTGTAATCCAAATCGACCAACGACAATAATTCAAGGTGTTGAAAATTGCTTTAGATTTGAGATTGCATACATGCCTGGAGATACTATCGAAGAAATACAAAAAGAAAGTGTCTTTCGAAAATATATTGATCAATGGATTGGCGATAATGAAGTAGAATTTAGTAGAACTGCTGTTTACTCCTTTCATGCAGCATCTGCTGAGAAATGGAGTAAAGGAAACATTTTTCTTCTAGGTGATGCTGCTCATCAAATGCCTCCCTTTATGGGGCAAGGTATGAACTCAGGCTGTAGAGACGCTGAGAACTTGCTGTGGAAGATTAATGGAGTACTAAAAGGCCTTTATTCATCAAAAATTTTAGAAACTTATGAAACGGAAAGAAAACCTCATGTTGCGCGTATTACTAGAGCGGCTATCAAAATGGGTAGTGTGATAAATGCAAAAAGTAAATTTAAAGCATTAATCAGAAATGCTGCGTTGAGAATACAGGGTTATTTTAAAGGCAAAGAAAATATATTTCCTATTTTGAATGGAAACCGTCTTGGCCAAGGAGTGCATAATATGCCTAAAATAAAAGATGTCTCTCTTGAACGATATTACTTTAATGAAATTAGTGTGCGCCTGGATGATGGCAGGGTTCAAAGCACTGATAAGCTCTTAGGAAAGAATTTTGGCATTATTTTAAATGACTTTGATGGCAATAAAAAAATTTCTGATGAATATTTAGAATTTCTAAATAAACATAATTTTAAAATTCTAAATATCTCTGGTAGTTATGAAAATTCAAATTACGAGAATTATATTGCTTGTGAAGATACCCATACTGATATGAAAATTTATTGTGATAAGTATGATTGTAACGCGATCATCTTAAGACCTGACAAATATGTTTTTGATATTTTTAATTTAGAAACCGCTAGTCTTGATGAAATAGTTGCAACCACAATTAAAAGTTTAGAAAAAACAAGATTGTTTAATTGAAATCGAGACCACTAATTTCTTTTCGGCAGGCTTTTGATAATACTTAAATTATTCAAAATTGTTGAAGAGCGTCTAATCTTTGCGAGCTCTTGATATTCAGGATCGTTATACCACGCTTTAGCACTTTCCTCTGACGGGAAGGTCCATAAAATAGTACGTCCCATTATAGGATTTTCGCCTTCAAGATGTTCAATTTTATCATCAAAAGTAATGAATTCTCCTCCATGTTTCTTCAATATTGGAAAAAATCCTTTTTCATAATTTAGATATGTTTCTTTGTCTTCAATATTAATATTTACAAGCATGTATACTTTATCAGTCATAACATAATCTTATATGAGTATAAAAATAATCAAAGATATAAATTGAAACTAATATTTTATAAGTTAATAATATCGAATGCCGCTAAATGATGAGGATAGAAAAAAAGGTTTAGAAATACTAAAGGAAATGGATCTCCTTAAAGATGATGAAACACCTGTATCAAAAAGTTTATTAAAACAAATAATAGACATGCTTTATGGCACTATTTGGTCCAGAACTGAAAATCTGAGTTTAAAGGAAAGAAGCATGATTACGCTAACTGTACTTGTCGCGCTCAATAGAGAAAATGAGTTAAAATCACATTTAAGAGGAGCTCAAAATTTAGGCATAGAGAAAGAAAAAATTGAAGAAATGATTTTGCACGTTGCTCATTACAGTGGGTTCCCAACTGCTGTTTCTGCAAGTCAGTTATTAAATAAAGTATGGGATGAAAAAAAAGAATCCAAATAAAAAGACGTTAATAGGAAAACAAGATTTCAAAGTATCAGATCTCGATCATGAATGGGCTCTCTTCCATAATGATTTCTCTTTATGCTCGCGCAAAGTAAGGGTTTGTCTCGCAGAATTAAAAATTGAATACCACTCATCGCACATTCACCTCATCGAAACAAAAGATTGTGAGAATTTATCAAAAAGTTTTCTTAAAATTAACCCTAATGCTACTGTTCCAGTTTTACTTCATAATAATTATCCAATATACGAGTCTCATAAACAGATTGAATACATATCCAATCTTTATTCAGGTGGACTAAGCGGCAGTGAAGTAGCTAGTAAATGGAATGAAAAAGGATCTTTAGTAGGTGATGACCCTGTAAAAGGGATGGAAAATTATGCGGGCAACTGTGTATCGTTACTTACGCAGCCTCTTTTTGTCGCGATGCTGAGTAAGATTAGTTTTTTTAAGTTTATAAAATATTTTATAAAGCATCCTTCAAAATTTAGAGCCTTTAATTTTATTTTGTTTAAATTAATTGGAAATTCATTATTTAAAAAAAATTCTATTAACCAAAGAATTGCTACGAAAGCTCTTAGACATCTTAGAATACACCTAGATGATCTCAATGCTCATATGAGCAGTAAAAAATGGATCGATGGCGATCAATTCAGTATAGCTGATATTACTTGGATGGTTTTATTTCATCGCCTTAATGAGCTGCAAATACTAAGATTGCTTCTGGCTGATCGAGAAAAAGTAAATTCATATTATAAAAGACTGAAAGAGAGGGATAGTTTTAAAAACTGCATAATTAATTTCAGTGATGAATCTACACTTCTTGGCATTGAAAAGCTTAAATCAGATATTAAAACTTCAAAAAATTTGTCTCTTTTTTACCAGTTAATGCATGAGGAAATTAAGCCAGCTTGAAACTATAAATTATAGGTATTATTTATATACTCTGATATAATTGTTTTGATACTTATGTTTTATACAAATCCATTTGCAGAATTAATAAGCTTCATGCCTGTTGAAGTATTGCAGGCATTTGTAATACTGATGGTAGCCATGGTTGCCCTAGGTACGATCCTGGACATGGCGCATAAGAAGAATGCCAAATACTTCTTTATCAATTACAAAAAGGCGACTGAGTCAGCTACAAAGAAAGTTAGCGCAGGAGAAAAGGCAGCTGTTATTTCAAAAACTATAGCAAGTGATATATTAACGACCTCCGAACTTGGACGTGGACAAAGAAGGGCTGCACACTTACTTGGCATGTATGGATCAATCTTATTCTGGATATGTTCAGCGGTATTAATATTTGCATACACGGGAATCGGTAAAGAAGCGCCATATCAGATTTCTCTTTTATGGCACTTGGGTGCACTTATGACTTGTTTAGGTGGATACTGGTTTTGGTTTTTCTTGCGAGTTGATGTTTCAGCAGAAGCAAACCCATGGAAAAGAATTATTAGGGCAGACTTATTTGTATTGTCTTTATTGGCCGCTGCAACTTTTGGACTTGCATGGTCCTATACTCAATACTCAAGTGTTCCTATTTTAGATAGCTTGTTTCTAGTTCTTTATGCCCTATCTAATATAGTATTGTTCGGCGGTGTATATTGGTCAAAATTTGCTCATATGTTTTATAAGCCAGGTGCTGCAATTCAGAAAAACCTATCAGAAGTTGATGGTTACCGTGACGATTTGCCAGGCCCAGCTGATGCTCCCAAGCAATTTGGCCTTGGAATAAAGCGAGAATCACCTAGGCATTATTAGAAAAATTTGATTAACTGGTAAAAGAGAAGAGGAAAAATTTATGTCAACATTTGTATACATGACAAGATGTGATGGTTGTGGTCATTGCGTAGACATTTGCCCATCAGATATCATGCACATCGATAAAGAAACAAGACGTGCCGTTAATATTGAACCAAATATGTGTTGGGAATGTTATTCTTGTGTAAAAGCCTGTCCACAAAATGCAATTGATGTCAGGGGGTATGCAGATTTTGCGCCCATGCATCATAAAGTAAGAGTTTTAAGAGAAGAAGAAAAAGGAACTATTTCTTGGAGGATCAAGTTTAGAAACGGTCATGAAAAGAATTTCGTATCACCGATAACAACAAAACCATGGGGCAAACATATTCCAAAAATAGCCGATGAAAAAGCTCCCACCAACGATGAGTTAAACTCACAGCTTCTTTATTCAGAGCCCACTGGCTTAAATATAGAAACTGGACTGCCTAAAATAGATAAAGAAAAATTTAAAGAAGGCGTTTATTACTAATCCATGGCCAAAATACAAACTATTCATGAGGATTGTGATATCCTTATTATTGGTGGCGGTATGGCTGGTACAGGTGCTACTTTTGAATCAAGACACTGGGGAAGAGATTTAAAGATTGTCTGTGTTGAGAAAGCTAACATAGATAGAAGCGGAGCTGTTGCGCAGGGCCTCTATGCAATCAATTGCTATATGGGCATGCAATGGGGTGAGAATCAACCAGAAGACCATGTAAGATATGCAAGAAATGATCTCATGGGACTGGTTAGAGAAGATTTAGCATACGACATGGCAAGACATGTTGATTCAACTGTTCATATGTTTGATGAATGGGGTCTTCCTATTATGAGAGATAAAGATACAGGAAGATATCAACGTGAAGGCAAATGGCAGGTTATGATTCACGGTGAAAGTTATAAACCTATAGTTGCCGAAGCTGCAAAAAAATCTGCTGATAAGATTTATAACCGTATCATGATTACTCATCTCTTAATGGATGAAGGAAAGGAAAATCGTGTAGGTGGAGCGGTGGGATTTAACATGAGAACAGGAAACTATCATGTATTTAAAGCCAAAGCAGTAATTGTTGCTGCTGGTGGAGCATCACATATTTTCAAACCAAGAGCTGTGGGTGAAGGCATGGGGAGAACATGGTATGCGCCATGGAGTAATGGGTCTGCATACGCATTACCTATTGCTGCTGGAGCGAAGATGACACAAATGGAAAACAGAATTGTCCTCACAAGATTTAAAGATGGATATGGTCCTGTAGGAGCTTACTTCTTACATTTAAAAACATACACTCAAAACGGCAATGGTGAGAACTATGAGCAAAAGTGGTATGAGGATACAAAAAAGCTAGTTGGGGAATATATTGATCATACTCCTGTGCCAACATGCTTGAGAAATCATGCATTCATAGAGGAAGTTAAAGCTGGTGGTGGTCCAATTCATATGGTTACAACAGAAGCTTTCCAAGATCCTCACCTAGAAACAATTGGGTGGGAAAACTTCTTAGGTATGACGGTAGGTCAAGCTGTTGTTTGGGCATCACAAAATATCGACCCTAAATATACTAACCCAGAATTAACCACATCTGAACCATACGTTATGGGTTCTCACGCAACATGTTCTGGTGCATGGGTAAGTGGTCCCGAAGATTTATCTCCATCTGAATATTTTTGGGGATACAATCGAATGATGAGTGTTGATGGTTTGTTTGGAGCAGGAGATACTGTAGGTGGCAGCGCTCATAAGTTTTCATCAGGCTCGTTTACTGAAGGACGTTTGGCAGCAAAGGCTGCAGTAAAATACATAATGGATTTAAAAAATGATGAAATATTAATCAACGAAAAACAATATGAAGATTTAAAGGAAGTTATTTATAAACCTCTTGAGAACTATAAAGTTGGGCGTAATGAAATAACAGCAGGAACGGTATCGCCAAGTTATTTATTGCCAATACAGGGACTGCAAAGATTGCAAAAGATTATGGATGAATATGTTGGCGGCGTTGGGGTTAATTACATGACTAATGAAAATCTCCTCAATAGAGGTCTTGAATTGCTTCATATGCTTGAAGAGGATTTGGAATATATTGGTGCTGAAGATTATCATCAGCTTATGAGAGCTTGGGAGCTCAAACACAGGTTAATGACGTCACAATGTGTTACTCATCATACTCTTTATAGAAAAGAAACTAGATGGCCAGGTTACTATTACCGAGGTGATCATATGAAGCTTGATGATGACAATTGGCATTGTCTCACTGTATCAAGACGTGATCCTAAAAGTGGAGAATTTTCTCTTGAAAAAGCTCCTCTATACCACATTGTTGATTAAATGAATCTTTTAGACAAATCAGACGAAGAGCTCTTAGAGATCGCTCAACCAATGTGGGATAACTTAATTCATTGTTCCAATAAGCAAGATTATTTTGGCTTTACTCAAAATTTTTCAGCTCGAATGCTTTTCGGTGCAAATGAAATTGAACTAGCAAAACAATGGGCTAATAATGATGTAATCACAAGTCTTACTGAAGAAAGAGAATTTCTTGGATGCCTCAGAAGAGATGAGCATGTGACTATTCTTTTTAAACAAAAAAGTAATAAGTCTGATGGAGATTATCTTGGTAGATTAGTGTTGGGAATTGAAGATACTGAAATAAAAATCTTTGGAGCTACAATATTCTAATTACAGCTCGTCCTGATCCCTCATTTTTTTTCTTATTTTTGTAGCAGAGATTTTATGAATCTCTTCACCTAAATCATGCTCTGTGAAGGTATACCCTACTCCTCTTCCGTAAGAAATATCAGTTATATTTGGAACTTTAAGAACTATAAATTCTTTTTCATGCTCATAGCCATGAGCTGATAAGCCATCAATTATTCTTCTTTTAACATCTTCAAATTCAAAAGGATTATCTCCCTGACCATCAACTCCAGCATCAACACCTGATACATCTCTAAACATAATGCATACTTGACCTGTCTTTTTTAAAGCCTTTTCAAAAAGCGCTGTATGGCCATCATGCCATGGCTGCCATCGGCCCAGCATCTGAGAGGTAGGCTTTTTCCAATCAAACATTTTGAATTTCTAAAGCTAAACTTGTAATTTCTTTATCACTCAGAAAAGATGTGATGATTTTATTAGCATTAATTGGGATTTCAAACATTTTAGTAGTGTCTTTGAATGCATCAGATTTTTCTAGACTCTCTACTTGAAAAGGAAGATCTTTTGCTGCCTTCAATTCTTCTTTCTTCTCCTTGACAACTCTTCCTTCCTTGATTGTATCAAGCCATATTAAATAATCAGGCTTAAATGAAATTCTTGAGCGTTCAGTGGGTGCAACAAAGTCACAAATAACTGACCTTCCGTTACTTGCTTCAAAGTCGGCAAAAGTTTTCATTCTATTTGCTTGTCTTGCTCTTCCCTCCGTAGAAAAATCCCAATCATTCGAAGCCGTTCTTATGACATCTGCATTGTACCAAGCACAATTTTCAATACCGTCTGCCAATCTCTTTGCAAGCCAAGTTTTACCTGATCCGGGAAGTCCACAAATAAGAATTTTCATATTAGTATCTACTATATTAAATTATTTATTAATCATAAAGATTGAAAGGTTTACCTTTCTTGAAATGACTGACCCATTGAACCAATAAATGGCGAAAGTAGGTAATTAGCTACTGTTCTTTCACCAATGTGTATGCTGGCTAAGACTTTTACTCCGGGAACTAATTGATAAATCTTATCTTTACTCTGAAAATAGCTTTGCTCGGTTTCTATCAATATTTTGTAGAATACGATTCTTTTATCGTTTTCATCTTCCTCTGTGTCAGGACTAATTTGAAATACAGTACCATTAATTTGTCCAAAATTTACTGAGTCAGAAGAAGATAATTTTATGACAGCCGACTGACCAGGCTTCACGAATCCAATGTCGCTATTGGGTAACTTTGCTTCAACAATTAAGCTATCCTTTGTAGGCACAATATCTAAAATCGCACCTCCTGGCTTTATAACTCCACCTTCAGTAACAAAAAATAAATTTTTAACTACTCCGTCAACAGGTGCAACAATAGTTGTTCTACTTAGATTGTCTTCTAGCTTCTTCATTGTTTCCTCTGATTGAGATAATTCACGTTGAGCAAGTTGTAATTCATTTTGAGCGTCCTCTATAAATGCATTTTTAAAATTTTCACGTTTTTCAATTAAAGCTTCTAACGAACCTTTTGCTGTATTTAGCTCTTTTAATATATTAAGATGAGCAAATTCACTTGTTACACCCTCCTCCATCAGGGTTTCACTCATTCCTGCTTGACGAATTAAAATATCAACATCGATTTGAGACTTATCAATTTGAGCATCAATTTCTTTTATATTACCCTCGAAATTATTTTTCCTACTTAAATATAATTCCATTGATTTGTTAACAATTTTCTCCCTTTCATTTCTAAGTCGAGTAGGAAAAATTGGCACATCAAAATTATTTATTTCTGCCTCAAGCCTGATTGATTTAATGATTTGTGAATCAACTCTGACCTGTAACTCTTCAACATCTACCTCACTCGCAGTTGCAGCCAATACAACAAGTGGCTGGTCTTTTTCGACAATTTCACTCTCTTTTACAAGTATTGTCTCAATAATACCTCCTTCTAAATGCTGTATTGTTTTTACTTCTCCGACGGGGATTATCTGACCTTCAGCATTACTTACAATGTCAACCTGAAATATAAATGACCAAGCAATTAAAACAGATATGAATATAGAAAAGCAATAAAACAGCAAGCTCGTATTGCGTTTATACTTGTCGTTTAAATTTGTAACTTTCTCCATTATTTTTTTACCATCGAAATATTAGGTTTTGGTTTAGAACTCATATCAATTAAAATGTCAGAAATATTAACAATTTCCTGATCATTAGTTGCTATAATTATTGATTTATTTTTTAGACATTCATTTTTAATTAATGTAATTACTGTCTCTTTTCCTGCTTTATCTAACCCTTCAGTTGGTTCATCTAGTACAAATAACTGACTTTGCTTTACCATTGCTCTCGCTAAACTCATTCTTTTTCTAATTCCAACAGGAAGGGTTTCACCTCTATCCTCAAATTGCGTATTAATACCATTTTCTCGGTTATTAATATAATTGGCTAAATCAACTTCTTTTAATATTCTCATAAAATCTGACTCTTTGACTTTATTGCTGCCAATTAAATTATCTTTAAGTGAGCCATCAATGAATTTAGGCTCTTGGGGTGAAAATGCTATTTGGTTTCTATACCAAGTTTTTGATAATTGACTCAATTCAACTCCATCAATTAAAATATTACCTCTTGTGATCTCTAACACTGATGAAAAAATATTAACTAGTGTTGATTTACCAGAACCATTTGAGCCAATTATTGAAACAATATTTCCTGGTCCAAAACTCAAATTAAGAGACTCAAATATAGGGTTTTTAGTATTTGGATATTGAAAAAAGAGATCTCTTATTTCAATGTGTCCTTTAAAATCTTTGATTGATGCACCCTCACTAATATCTGAAGGTATTTTTAAATATTCATTGATTTCATTCATGGAATTTTCTGCTAAAAGCAAATTATTTTTTGTTCCTACGTATCTTACTAGCGGCATTAATGCCCTTGCTGCTAAAATATTTGCACCAATCAAAGCACCTACTGAGATTTGCCCATCAACTGCAAGTGTTGCGCCCCACCCAATTACTGAAATAGTTAGAAGAGAACCTATACTTGACGAAAAAGAACTTGTTAAATTTTTCTCAGCTTCTAAGTCCTCTCTATTATTTGCGGTTCTATTTGCAAGAAAATTCCAAGACTTTGCGATAGGATTAGTTAATGCATAAAATTTTATAGATAAATTTCTTGTAATAACATTATCAAATATTCTGAATACAGAAGATTGGATTAGTTCACTTTGTTTAGAGAGCTTGTTTATTTTCGCTGAATAAACCCTATCAATTAAAAATGGTATTAGTAAAAAAAATAAACAAATTAGTCCGATCTGATAATGGATTAAAAAAAGTGCTAATAAGAAGATGATTGTAAAAGGAACATCTAAAATAATAAGTATTGTTGAAGCTGAGAATGTATTTTGAATTATATTTAAATTTTTATTTATGAGGTCGTTTCTTAATTTAAATGAAACTTCATAAATATGACTTTTAATATTATTCAGTTTCGTAAGAACCATGTTAGCTATCTCAACATTCTTAAGCTCATACTCTCTTGCCATTCTGTGGCGAATATTTCTGAAAAAAAATTCGAAAATTACGATAAAAGTTACACCTAATATTAGAGTAACCAAGGTTGAGCTTACTCCATAGGCTACATATCTCTGTAGTACTTGAATA
Organism: Pelagibacterales bacterium SAG-MED32; assembly: GCA_014653725.1. GTDB lineage: Bacteria > Pseudomonadota > Alphaproteobacteria > Pelagibacterales > AG-422-B15 > CACNXQ01. The sequence goes on from JACWEC010000006.1 coordinate 40,110, forward strand.
ACATATATTGGTGTCGCTAAGGCTAGGATGTTAACCAGGAATGATGCTACTAAAAGCTTAATAAATAGCGGTCGATTGGATGTTACTCTTGCCAGCAATGTTTTCATGGTGAAATATAGTACTACATACCCACTAGAAAAGCCATTTTACAGTCACTTAATGAATTAAACGTCAGTAAAATTACTTTCTAAAACAGTACTAAGTTCAAATTGAGTACTACTAAATAGTACTCCAGATGTGCCAGTAATATAAGTGGTATACATCCCCATACCTGCCGCCACACTAAGCATTGAAGCAGCATCCGCAGGTGACAATGCATCTGTGCCATCCATAATTTTGATTTTATCGCCATCAGCTGGATCAAAATCCATTATCATGTCACCACCAAACTGCGCATTGCTCTGAATTGTTGCTGGATTGAAATTGCTACCAAAGCCATTTGCTTCATTTAAATTAAACACAAATGTATCTTGGACATTACTTGTAAAAGAGAGTGAAATTGTCGAAAAAGACCAGCCACTTGTTGTATTGGCTGCAACTGCGAGTGAGGTAGATGTTGAAGAGTTA
>JACWEC010000060.1 GCA_014653725.1 Pelagibacterales bacterium SAG-MED32
AATAGGCATACTCAAGTTTTTGAATATCTCTTGATCTGATCAAATCATTGACTTCTTGCTTAAATTTTTTTGATCCAGGAACCCCAAAGCAAAGTGCTAAAAGGGGACTTAATAGTTCATAGGTTGAAATCAAATCAACATTCTCTTTTACATAATCAAAATATTTCTTTACTACGAAACTCCTTGATCTCATCATTAGTTCCTTTTTCCTGTGACCCAAACTGGTTACAAGGAAAAGCTAAGATTTCAAAACCTTTATCTTTATATTTTTCATATAAACTCTGAAGTCCAGTGTATTGTGATGTAAAACCACATCTACTAGCAACATTAACAATAAGCAAAGTTTTACCCTTGAATTTTTCAAGACTGATTTCTTCGTGATCAATGTCTTTTACGGAAAAATCGTAAATACTTTTCATTTACTTCACACCCGCTTTAACAAATGTGCCATTGTTATAATCACTGATAGCAGAAATAATTTCTTCTCTTGTATTCATTACAAAAGGACCGCCTCTGGCAATCGGTTCACCAATTGGCTTGCCAGACACTAATAGAAACTTTGCTTTGTTTTCACTTGTAACCACTAAACTTCCACCTTGATTAAAAGTAATTAAATGCGAACTCTTAATTTCACTATTTTCACCATCCAAATGAATACTGCCAGAGTATACGTAAATAAATGAATTGTATTCTTTATCTAGATTGTATGTAAATGGCTGGTTGCTCGCTATTTGAATATCAAGATATGTTGGATTAACGTTATGTTTTTTTATAGACCCTTCTATTTCTTTAAAGGAGCCAGCAATAACCTTCACTTTAACATCACTATCTTCATATGTTTTGATTTGATTTGAATCTAAGTAAATATATTCTGGGTCGTCCATTTTTTTTTCTGCAGGCATATTGATCCAAAGCTGGAAGCCATGCAGCTTTCCTTCAGACATTGCTGGCATTTCTGAGTGAATAATCCCACTTCCTGTCTTCATCCACTGAACATCACCTGACTTCATGATCCCTACTGCCCCGGTACTATCCTTATGTTCAAATTCACCATTTAGCATATATGTAACTGTTTCTATGCCTCTATGTGGGTGTGCTGGAAACCCGCCAAGATAATCATCACTTTTATCAGAGCCAAATTCATCCAGCATTAAGAATGGGTCAAAATAATCAATAAGCTGAGTGCCAATTGATCTCTTTAATTTAACACCTGCGCCATCTGATGTGTTTATTGGCGATATAATCTGGTTAATAGTACTGCGCATAATTAATTAATTTTTATTAACAATTTT
>JACWEC010000061.1 GCA_014653725.1 Pelagibacterales bacterium SAG-MED32
ATTAGCCGGGAAATGCTTCAAAATAATCCCGTGGTTGCAAAAATAAGATCATCTCTTGTTAAAAGAACTTTATCGGACTTAAAAAAGAAACTGTCTAAAGATAGAAAATCATATGAGTCATTTTGGGTAAATTTTGGTCCAGTTTTAAAAGAAGGAATCTATGAAGATTTTGAAAAGAAAGAATCTTTATTAGAAATTTCCCTTTTTAAAAATTCTAAATCTAAAGAATTGATTTCACTTGATGAGTATGTTGAAGGAATGGGAAAGAAACAAAAAGATATTTACTTCATGACTGGAGATAGCTACGAAAATATACTGAATAATCCAAGTTTAGAGGGCTACAAATCCAGGGACATTAATGTCTTGATATTGGATGATCCAGTAGATAGCTTTTGGACATCATCTACACCTCTCTATAAAGAAAAGTCTTTTAAGTCAGTAACAAAAGGTCTTGATGATTTAGACTCATTTGATGGCAAAAAAGAAAAAGATGATAAAAAAGAAAATAAATCCATAGATCCACTAGTCGTTTTATTAAAGGAGCAACTGAAAGACAAAGTTAAAGATGTAAGGATTTCATCAAGACTCACTGACAGTGCCGTGTGTCTTGTAGGAGATGATAATGCCATGGATCCTCAGTTAGAAAAGATACTTCAGCAACATAACCAGCTAAATCAGGAATTATCTCTAAAAATATTAGAAATAAATTCAGATCATAAATTGATTAAAAAATTAGCAAAAATGTGCACTAAAAAAGATGAAATTGTTAAAATTAATAAGATTGCGACAATGTTATATGAACAATCTAAAATTTTAGATGGCGAGAAGCCAACAGACCCTGCGCTATTTTCAAAAAGCCTAATAGATACAATATATTCATCACTGGATTAAAATTTGGATTTGCTGATGAAATTAAGACTCTTTTTTTGAAAAATATTGTTTATATTAACAACATTAACAAGGAATAAAATAATGAAAAAATTAATTACATTTACTTCAATAGCTTTTTTTGCTTTAGTTTCTTTTGCGGCCGCAACAGAATTTAATTCAAATTCAATATACTCTGGAAAAGTTGAAAGAGCATACAACCAATCAGATATTCCATTGCTACCAGGAGATTGGAAAATATTTGATCTTGAGAAATCTGGAAGTGTTCCTTCAGGTAATTTTTATGTTTATGCTACATTAGTTCCCAGCAGCTTAAGTTCAAATGAGAATGCTGCATTTGCAGATGGTATAAATTATGCATTAT
>JACWEC010000062.1 GCA_014653725.1 Pelagibacterales bacterium SAG-MED32
TATCTCAGGTAGACTTTCACTCTCTGTTGGTTCAATCATCATTGTACCAGCAACAGGCCATGACATTGTTGGCGCATGAAATCCATAATCTATTAATCTTTTGGCTATGTCTTCTTCCGTAACCCCTGTTTCACTTTTAATTGATCTAATATCAATGATACATTCGTGAGCAACATTTCCATTAGTCCCTTTATACAAGATTGGAAAATGGTTTTTTAATCTATGAGCTATATAGTTGGCGTTTAATATTGCGACTTCCGTAGCTAATTTTAAACCCTGTGATCCCATCATTTTTATATACATCCATGAAATAGATAAAATACTTGAGCTCCCCCAAGGAGCTGCTGAAACTGCACCTATACCAGTTGCAGGACCACAATCTTTTACTACTGGATGGTTAGGCAGATAAACTTGTAAATGTTTTTTGCAAGCAATTGGTCCCATACCTGGTCCTCCACCACCATGAGGAATACAAAATGTTTTATGTAAGTTTATATGACAAACATCTGGACCAAAATTTCCAGGTTTTGCAATTCCTACAAGTGCATTTAAGTTTGCACCATCCATATAAACTTGACCTCCATGTTTGTGTATTAAATCACATATATCTGTTATTTTTTCCTCAAATACACCATGGGTAGATGGATATGTAACCATCAAAGCTCCAAGATTTTCTGAATGTGTTTCTGCTTTTTTCTTTAAATCTTCAAAATCTACATTGCCTTCTTTATCACAGTTAACTACTACAACTTTCATTCCAACCATTTGTGCACTTGCTGGATTAGTTCCATGTGCTGAACTAGGTATTAAACATATGTTTCTATTTTCATCATCTCTATCTAAATGATATTTTCTTATAACCATTAATCCTGCATATTCACCTTGGGCGCCTGCATTTGGCTGAAGTGAAACTCCAGAAAAACCAGTAATTGATCTTAGCCAATTTTTAAGATCGGTGAATAATTCTCTATATCCTTCCATCTGCTCTACAGGTACAAACGGATGAGGTTCAGCTAATTCTCTCCATGAAATTGGTATCATTTCTGCAGTAGCATTTAATTTCATGGTGCATGAGCCTAATGCAATCATCGTTCTATTAAGAGCGATATCTTTATCCTCTAATTTTTTTAAGTATCTAAGCATTTCAGTTTCTGAATGGTATGAATTAAAAACTGGGTGTTCTAAATATTTTGAAGTTCTTAGTAAATTTTTTGGTAGATTGGGTAGACTTACTGTAGGGTCTTCTTTT
>JACWEC010000063.1 GCA_014653725.1 Pelagibacterales bacterium SAG-MED32
GCCATAAGTTTGTTATAAACGCAATATCAGAATTAAAATCAAAATTTCCTAAGATGCTTTATCTAGTTGCAGGTAAAGGGCCATATTTAGATGAAATTAAAAAATATGTAAGAAAGTTGAAACTTGAAAAAAATGTTATGTTTCTTGGTTGGATTACTGAACCAGAAAAGTCATTAGTTTTACAAAGTTCTGACTTATTTATAATGACTCCAAGTCAGATTGGAGAGTCTATTGAAGGATTTGGTATGGTCTTTATTGATGCTGCCTTTCATGGAATTGCTAGCATTGGAACTCTAAGTGGAGGCATATCAGACGCGGTAATTAATAACAAAACGGGATTATTATGTGAAGAGGGTAATCAAGCTAGCATTACTATGAATATTGATAAATTACTTAGTAATAAAGAATTGAGAGTTGAATTAGGAAAAAACGGTAGAGAAAGAGCAAGAAGTGAATACTCTTGGAATGCAAAAATTTCCGAATACCTTAATATATAATAAACACTCTAATTAATTACTTTGGTAGCGGGAGAGGGATTTGAACCCCCGACCTAAGGATTATGATTCCTCCGCTCTAACCAACTGAGCTACCCCGCCAAAGAATGCCATCATATACAAATTAATTAGTTTGTCGACTGGATCCATCCACCGCCCAAGAGACGTGTCCCGTATTCATCTTTAGAATAAAATACACATGCTTGACCAGGTGAAACACTACTTTCTGGTTTTGACAAATTAACTATAGCTTTATTATCTGATTGAATTTCAATTACTGATTTTAATAAATTTCCGGTGGACCTTACCCTTACTAATATATTGAGATCAGATATGTCCGTGAGAAGATTTAATCCATCAGCAATTATAGTTGAAGATTTTACTTTCTCTTTTTCAGCAACTATAACCCGATTTTTTTCTGAAATTATTTCTTTAACATATAAAGGATTTTTCTCTGAAACTCCTAACCCCCTTCTTTGTCCAACTGTAAAATTGTGAATACCTTCATGTGATTTGAGTACTTTTCCCTTAGTATCAACAATATCTCCCTTTGAATTCTTAACACTGTCTTTAATAAAATTTTTATAATTGCCATCTGGAATAAAACAAATATCCTGACTATCTTTTTTATCATGTAAATGAAAATCTAAATTCTTCGCCATATTTCTTATTTCATC
>JACWEC010000064.1 GCA_014653725.1 Pelagibacterales bacterium SAG-MED32
TAATTATCGCACTAAAAAATACAATTAGAACTAGTCTACCAAATATTTTCCTATCAAAGCACCAGTAAGTAAATGGAATGAACATAAAAAGAAAATCTCTGTACCCAAGCCATGTTAAAAACTCAAATATTGGAGTTAAAAATGGAGATCTTAAGTTAACAACCCAGGAAATATCTGATAGCATTTGATAAAACATTTACTCGCCTTATTTATTACATTATATAATCAATTTTTAATTTTAAAATTAATTATTATGAAAGCAATTGGATATAATTCATATGGAGACATTGACAAACTCCAAATATTAGAAGTTGAGAGTCCAAAACCAAAGCGTCATGAGGTTGCCGTTAAAGTCTCAGCAATTTCAATTAATCCTGTTGACTTAAAAAAAATGAGAGGTGGGTTTAAGCCCATTACTAGCATAAAAAAATTTCCAATAATAACTGCATGTGATTTTAGCGGTGAAATAGTTGAAATTGGCAATGACGTTGGTGCGTTTAAGGTCGGCGACAAGGTATTTGGCATGCAGGATATATTATTTACCGGAAGTGCAGCTGAAAAAATTACTATATCTCAGAAATATATATCTTTAGCTCCTAATAATTTTGAACTATCCGATTCAGCGGCAATTCCTCAAGTGGGCAATACATCTTTATTAGCGCTAAGAAATATAGCGTCTTTAAGAAAAGGACATAAATTGTTAATCAATGGTGCCTCGGGAGGAGTTGGTACATTTGCACTTCAAATGGCAAAAATATATGAGGCCGATATTACCGCTGTAACAAGCGATAGAAATATTGAATGGATAAAAAATGAATTTGATATCGAAAATATTATTGATTATACAAAAACTGACATCACTGATACATCCGATAAATACGATATTATTTTTGATGCTAACGGAAATCTTTCCTTTCCAAAAATTTCTAATTCTTTGTCGACAAATGGTATTTATGTTACAACAAAATTTAATATCTATAATAACATTGATACTGCAAAACAGTTTTTTAAACGAAAAAAATCTCGTACAGTACTTTCTGGTAGAACATCTACATCAAACCTTGATATGTTCAGGATGTGGATGGAAGACGGTAAATTGAAACCTGTAATTGAAAAAACTTATTCATTTGACCAG
>JACWEC010000065.1 GCA_014653725.1 Pelagibacterales bacterium SAG-MED32
TTTAAAAAGAAAAAAAGAAATACCTGTTTATACTGACAAAAATACAAAAAAATATCTACTTGGTTCATTTTCATATTGTTTTGAAGGATCCAAGGAATATCCTCCATTATTAAGATTATTTGATATTAAGAAAAAATTTAAGATAGGAAAATTTATTAATATAGAGACTGTCAAAGTAAGACACGGGTCTATAAATAGTGTTTCGTATATAATTAATAAAAAGATTGCTTACTTACCTGACGCTAATGAAATCTATAAAAAAGATTATAAAAAGCAAAAGTAGATTAAGTTTTGGGTACATCTATGTTTATAATGAGTATATTAGATATATTAAAAAAATAATTGACTCAAATAAACTAGGTAAAATTAAGTATATAAATCTTCAAAGACAAAACTTTGGTCCCATAAGAAATAAGGTTTCTGCAGCCTTTGATTTAGCGACTCATGATATCAGTATTCTCTATTACATATTAAATAAAAAGATTATTTTAAAAGATTCTATTAATCACGACATTTTAGGGAAAAAAAATTACGATATATCTTTCTTAAATCTTAAAAGTTCTGATATTAAAATTGATATTAATGTGAGTTGGTTAAATCCAGAAAAAATAAGAAAAATGATAATAATAGGTAGTAAAAAAATGTTACTTTTTGATGAAATGAATATTCAAGAACCTATTAAAATTTACAATAATTACGTTGCATTCCCAAAAATTGATAAATTTACAAAGTATTTTTTTAATCAATCAAAATACATTTTTAAGGGAAAATCTAAATCTATAAAGCTTAAAGAAACAAAAGCTCTTAACAATGAAATAAAAGATTTTTTAAAGAAAAAACAAAATATTACAGATTTGAAATTTTCAGAAAGTATAGTCAAAATAATAAAAGATATTCATCAATAACAATTATTTTAAAAGAATTTTTTTTCTTAGTGTACGGTTCTTTTTAAGTTCATATTCAAAAGACATTGCTTTAGATTTTGAAAAAAATTTTTTTTTAAATATTATTTTCCATTTATAGCCTCTCGTAGCTTTTGCACCTTTTCCTTTATTGTGAAGAAATATTCTTTTTTTTAGATCTTTTGTATAACCCGCGTAAGTTTT
>JACWEC010000066.1 GCA_014653725.1 Pelagibacterales bacterium SAG-MED32
AGCTGAGAATTTAGTTCCTCTTACATTAGAGCTAGGCGGTAAATCCCCATCAATTATTAGTCAAAATGCAAAAATCAAAAAAAACAGTTGATCAAATAATGACTGGTAAACTTTTGAATTCAGGACAAATTTGTATATCACCTGATTATGTGTTTGCACCTTCTGATAAGGTTTCAGAGTTTGTTGAGCATGCAAAAAATCATGTAAGTGAGAGGTATCCGACAATTAAAAATAATCCTGATTATACATCAATAATTCATCTGAATCATTATGATCGCCTGAATAATCTTATTAATGATGCAAGAGAGAAGGGGGCTGAAATTATTGAAATTAATCCAGCAAATGAGGATCTATCACAGCAGCAATATCACAAAATTGCTCCTACTTTAGTTCTTAATCCCACTGACGACATGAAAATAATGCAAGAAGAAATATTTGGACCACTTTTACCTGTAAAGACATACAATAAGTTTAGTGACGTAATATCATACGTAAATAAATTGCCGAAAGCACTTGCACTATATTATTTTGGAAATGAAAAAAGTGAGATTGATGAGCTATTAAACAAAACAAGTTCAGGTCAAATAGCTATAAATGATCTTATTTCACAATTTGCAATGCATGATCTACCATTTGGCGGTGTTGGCCCTAGTGGAATGGGCTCTTATCATGGATATGATGGATTTAAAAATTTCAGTCATAAAAGAGCGGTGCTTAAGGGTCAAAACTTGCTTGATGCTGCAAAACTGATAACAGCACCCTTCAACGAAAAAACTGAAAAAAATATTAGAAATCTTACTTAAAGAATATTTTCTGCTGAAATACTTTTAGAATTATCTATTATAAATTTGAACCTAAGCTCTGGCTTTTTCCCCATGAGAGCCTCTACAGATTTCTTTGTCTTATTTTTATCTTTTGATGCAATTTGGACTTTTAGTAAAGTTCTGTTCTCTGGCGACATTGTCGTTTCCTTTAATTGCGCGGGCATCATTTCTCCTAAGCCTTTAAATCTATTAATATTAGCTTCACTATTTTTAAATTCTTTTTTAATAATTTCATCTTTATG
>JACWEC010000067.1 GCA_014653725.1 Pelagibacterales bacterium SAG-MED32
TTCCTCTTAATGAAAAAGATATCCAAAAATATTTAGATATGAGAAAACCCGGAACCTCTCGTTTTGTAACTCAGAGAAAAGAAGATGATAAGGTTTCTATTCTCTCTGGGGTTTTTGATGGAAAAACAACTGGTACACCTATTTTGCTCTTAATCTGGAACAAGGATCAAAAATCCAAAGATTATGCTGAAATAAAAAATAAATTTAGACCTGGCCACGCAGACATTACTTACTTTCTTAAGTACGGAATAAGAGACTACCGCGGAGGGGGTCGCTCATCTGCTCGAGAAACAGCTAGTCGTGTTGCTGCTGGAGCAGTAGCTAGAAAAGTTATTGCTCATATTTTAAAGAAAAAGATATCTATACAAGGGGCAGTGACACAAATTGGGAAACTGAGCATAAATCCTAAGCATTTTAATTGGAATGAAGTTCGTAAAAATAATTTCTTTTGTCCTGACAAAAAGATCATATCGACATGGGAAGAGTATTTAGATGTAACACGTAAGAATGGAACTTCTTTAGGTGCAAAAATACTCGTAAATGCAAAGAATGTTCCTTCAGGACTTGGTGAGCCTATTTACGGTAAATTAGATGTATGAATTCCCTCACGGTTTAGAAGAATTAGAGGGAATAGCTAATAGAACAGATTTTGATTTAGGCTCACACACAAAAAATCAGAGCGACTTTAAAATTTCTGCAGAAGTTATGAAAAATAAAGACTCTACAACTAAACTCGCTGTTCAAAATTCTGAAAGTAAAGATTGGTTTATACCTTACGTTATTGAGCCATCAGCAGGAGTTGATAGGGGAGTCTTAGCACTTTTAAATGAAGCTTACCGCGAAGAAAAGCTAGAAAATGATAACACGCGCATTGTATTAGCACTAAAACCCCACTTATCTCCAATCAAAGCTGCTGTTATTCCCCTCAAGAGGAACAATGAAGAACTGGTTAATCGAGCGAGGAACATAAAAAAAGATCTGCAATCACTTGGATTAGGCAGAGTAATTTTAGAAAATTCAGGCAATATTGGTAAAGGTTACAGAAGGCATGATGAAATTG
>JACWEC010000068.1 GCA_014653725.1 Pelagibacterales bacterium SAG-MED32
ATCAAGAAATCTTGAAGAGCATATGCGAATTAATTTTCTTGTTGGTAACGCACTTTTTGAGAGAATGTGGGAAGACTCAAATATTTCAAAAAATATTGCTAAAGATGGTCTTGGCCCTTTCTTTAGTGCGCGTTCCTGTGAGTCATGTCATATCAACGATGGAAGAGGACATATTCCACTTACAAAAAAAGAAGACAAAATTTCAGTAGTTATCCAAATTTCTCAAAATATTGAGCAACCAAATGATTACATAAAAAATATTGAAGATGATACTTATGGAGGACAGATAAGTGAATTTGCCGTCAAAGATGTATTAAAAGAAGCAGACATAATAATCGATTATAAATATTCACTTGAAATGTATGAGGATGGCAGAGTGGTTGAACTTCGTCGTCCAATAATCAAAATAGATAATCTGAATTACGGTGATTTTAATGAGAGTACAACATTTTCTGCAAGAATTGCACAGCCAATGATAGGCCTTGGGCTCATTGAACATATTAGTGATCAAAGTTTATTGATGAATGAGGATATTAACGACACAAATAATGATGGAGTCTCTGGAAAGGCAAATAAAGTTTGGGATATAGAAAATGAAAAGTTAGCAATTGGAAGATTTGGATGGAAATCAGCACAACCTTCTGTTTACCAACAAACAGCTGATGCTTTTTATCATGATATGGGGTTATCAAATAAACTTTATAGCAATCCATTTAACTGTACCAGTAAGCAAGTAGAGTGCACTAAGGCTATTAGTGGCAACAGTGAAGAGTACGATGATCTCGAGGTATCCAGTGACCAATTAGACTTGGTGACTTTTTATTCCTCTCAATTAGGGGTGCCAGCGCGAAGGAGCATCAATGCAGAGAATGTAAAAAAAGGAAAAGAGATCTTCTTTGCGTTAAATTGCAACTCATGCCATGTAGAAAGTTTTACGACTGGCGACTCTGGATCCCATGCAAATTTGAAGAATCAAATCATATACCCATATTCAGATTTTCTTTTACATGATATGGGAGAAAGTTTATCTGATGGCGTTTCAGAATTTCTTGCGCAGG
>JACWEC010000069.1 GCA_014653725.1 Pelagibacterales bacterium SAG-MED32
ATTCCAAAAATAATTTTCAAAATAAGATATAATTCCATAAAAATCCTTTATAATACAAGTTACGAATCATGGACACAATTTTATTAATAATTTTAATTTTAATGTTTGGAGCAATCTTGGCTATTTTATATTTAAATATAAAGTCCAAGAAAGAGAATAGAGCTGATGAGACTAATGAAATAGCAAATTTGAATGCGGAAATTATTAGATTAAAAGATAGCTTAAACTCTACAATTAATACATCTCTAAGTTCGATGTCTACCTCATTTAACTCTTTATCAACTGGGGTTACAAAGGATATGACCGAGGCACTTACTAAAGTAGATGAGAAGGTTGGTAATTTTAATGAACAAGTAAAGCTCTTAAATCAAAGTCAAGAAGGAATTACTAAAATTTTAGCAGGGGTCAAAAAATATGGAACTCTAGCTGAGTATTCTTTGGATGCTCTAATTAAAGATTTATTACCTGCGTCTCAATATATGACAAATGTCAAAATGAAAGAAGATACAAGTGAAAACGTAGAATTTGCAATCAAGCTTCAAGGAGATGTTTTGGTTCCGGTAGACTCTCATTTTCCAGTAGAAAAATTTAAGGCAATTACAGATGCGCATGAGGCAGATGATAAGAAGGCAGTTGCTGATGCTAGAACAAAATTAGCAAGTGCATTTAAGGCTAAAGCAAAAAGTGTCATGGAAAAATATATTGTTCCACCTAAAACTTCAAATTTTGCAATAGTGTACGCTCCTACAGAAAGTCTTTATAAAGAATTAACTGAGTATCAAGACCCAAGCAGTAAAGAGCTATTAACTCAAGAATTAATGAAAAAACATAAAATAGTAATTTGTGGCCCAAATACTCTCTCAGCTTATTTACAGTCTTTACACATGGGCTTTCAGTCTCTTAAAATTTCAAAACATGCAACAGAGATTTATGATCATTTAAAAACTATTAGTACAAGATTTTCTAGTCATTTTGATAATATTTATAAATTAAGAAAAAAACTTGAAGAGGCTATGACAGTTGTTGATAGTTTT
>JACWEC010000007.1 GCA_014653725.1 Pelagibacterales bacterium SAG-MED32
ACGCCCATACCGTTATCCATTGAATCACTATAAGAAACGTAGATTGAGTTAGAAGAAAAGCCAGAAGCCATTCCACCACACCTGCGTTGGCATCAACAGATAACAAAGGCATAAAACTTAATTGATCCAAGGAAACATTAAACATTAAACCATTCGCACTAAAGCCTACAGAATCAGATCCTGATCCAGTAATACCACTTAGTAATTTTTCTAACGTAAAACCTCCATCCTCATCAAGTATTGTGCTTCCTGAGGGTAAATTTATATCTCTATTCTCAACCTTTTCAGTCATTACATCTTGTCTGCTTTTATTAAGTTCACCTCCGTCTAACTGGGCACAAGAGATTAGAAATATCAAAAAAAATAAAATATAAGAGTTTTTCATTAGGATTTGAGGAAAATATTAAATTTATGATAAATAAACACAACTTCTCAATTAATGCATTTTTCTCTATTTTTCAACATTTTTTAAAGATGTGATATATTAGCAACATTATCCCAACAAAATGTAACATTTCTGCATTTTATATTAATTTAGTAAGTAAATTTTGTTAAAAGATAAGGGTTAAATTTAACAACGATCAATTATCATATGAAAGGAAATTATTATGAATAGATCAAAACTAATGGCAACAACTGCGTTGGCATCAGTTATGGCTGCAAGTGCAGCTAATGCTGAAATGTCAATCAGCGGTTTGTATGCTGGTACAATCACTGACGCAGGTGGTGGTGGAATGGCTTCTGGCTTTTCTTCTAACTCAATCTACGTTTCTTATAGTGATTCAATGGATAACGGTATGGGCGTATCTGTAGCAATGTCTTTAACTGCTGCTGGTTTGCTAACTGACGTTAACTTCGACACAGGCATGGGTGTAATTGGACTAGGTAATGGTCAGGATTCATCTGCTGACAAACTTGATGGTTCTCCAGCTTGTTTCTCACTAAACGTTTGTGGCGCTGCTGAAGTAGCTGGTGGTTACAATGATGGTGATTCACTATCAGGTGACTCAATGATGTATACTAACTCAATCGCTGGATGGACTGTAAAAGTATCTAGAGGTGAAGGTGTTAAATCAGCTGCTGCAACTGCAGGTGTAATGATTGACAACGACGATGCTTCTGCTGGTTTGATTGCAATACCTGCAAGTTATGACGCTCCAACTGGATTTACAAGATTGTCTGGTACAGCTTCATCTGAAGGTCATGATCCAGTAATGTCTTACGCAGTAAAAGGATCAATGATGGGTGCAACAATTGCAGCCGGATTGTCTACAATTGATTACAAAGGAACAACTGCAGATAAAGATCCAAGCTTTGTAACAGTTGGATATTCATTAGCTGGAATGAGCCTAGGTTATGCTATGTATGACGGTGACAACGGTGTTGAGGAGACTCAATACGGTGTTGGTACGTCAATGGCAGGCATGGACGTAGGTGTTCAATTTGTAAGTCAAGACAATACTTCTGACACAGACATGACTAGAGTTTCTGTATCAAAAGGTATGGGCGCGGCTTCTTTTGGACTAGACTACACTGAAACTGACCTAGCTGGTGGTGACACTGGTGACTCAACGGCATGGAACTTCATGTACGTAGTTGGTTTCTAATCCACTGAAGTTTTTTACTTCTAAAAAAAGCACCTTGCATTAATTTGTAAGGTGCTTTTTTATTACCAAAAATGATTTCTTATTTAGAATTTATATCTAATTTTAAAAAAGCTACTGAAGATGCGGAAAGAGATCTTTCAGAAATCACTCTTATTGCAGTAAGTAAGAAAAAGCCTCCTGAGGCAATCAAGCAAGTCATCGAATTAAAACACAAATCTTTTGGTGAGAATCAAATTCAGGAAGTCGAAAAAAAATGGACCGATATAAGAAATAATTACAAAAATTTAAAACTCCATTTCATTGGAAGTATTCAAAGCAGAAAAGTTAAATCTATATATGATAATTGTGATACTATTCATTCATTAGACAGAATGAAGATTGTTACTCTATTTAATAAAATTGAGTCAGAAAAAAAAATCTTTAAAGAATATTTTATACAGATTAATACCGGTAACGAGCCTCAAAAGTCGGGGGTCAAATATACTGAAGCAGAAACTTTTATTTCCGAATGTCTCTACAACAACGACTTGAATATAAAAGGACTGATGTGTTTACCGCCTGTCGACGAGCCACCACATGAGCATTTTTTAAGACTAAGGGACCTTGGTAAAAAATTTAATCTACCATATTTGAGCATGGGAATGTCCGCGGATTATGCCATCGCTCTTAAATGTGGTGCAACGCATATTCGTATTGGAACTCAAATATTTGGAGAAAGAACTTAAATTTCAATCGAAATTATTGACTGATCAGAAATATTTTCAGAAACTTTCATAAGTAATTTTCGATCAATCGCAATACACCCTTCAGTGCCCTCGAAGTTACGTTTTGCAGAATGAAGAAATATGGCACTTCCTTTCCCTTTGATAATCGGAGATGTATTATAATTAAGAACACAAATAATATCATATAGGTTATCATCCCTATACAAAGCCTCAGCTTTGTCTTTAAATGGGAATTTTATATGTTGATTGTAGTATTTACTTTTAGGATCATCACACCATCCGTCCTCAGGAAAAATTTCACTTGAGCTTAATAAAAAACTTAATCTCTTAATACGATCAGACCTGTAGTAAATATGATTGAACCTATATTCACCAACTGGAGTGCTCATATCGCCCTCACTTTTTTTATTAGTGATTCCATTTTTACCAACAGCACAATCATATTTAGTTCCATTTATGTAGATATGATTATCTTTTACTAACAAATTCATTTTCATGTATTATAGTTGTAAGTTATTATGGTTAAAAGAAATATTCCAGTCTTTGTAAAAGACGAGTTGCTTAGATCCTTTTTTGACGAAATAATTGACTTTAATCTTTCTAAATTGTTTAAACTTACTTTAGTTGATGAAGAAATAGTAAAATCCAAAGAACATAAAATAATTATTATAGATCAAGACTCTGTCGATATTATTAAATTTCAAAAAAAGAAATATGATTTAATTGTATTGATTAGTTCCCAAAATTCATCAAATCTAAATGTAGATGAATGTATTGATGTTATAAATATTCCTGCACCATTTAAAGTTTATGAAATTTTAAATAGAATTGAAAATTATTTTCATCAGATTAATACTCATTCAAAACAATTAATGTCTTTTAAGTTTTTTACTTTTGATCCTTCATCAAGAATATTATCAAACAAGAAAGATAGCTTGAGATTCACAGAAAAGGAAAGTCAAATTTTTATGTGTCTCTTAGAGCATAGTGAAACAAACATTCAAAAAAAAGATTTACTAAATAAAGTATGGAAATACAATAATGAAATAGATACCCATACATTAGAAACCCACATCTATTCATTGAGAAAAAAAATTGACAAAAAACTAAGGTTAAAAAACTTAATCTGCTTTGAGGAAAAAAAGGGTTATAGGCTTAATAAATTACTTTTGTAAAATTACACATTTAATAAAAGGTGTTCTCTCTCCCAAGCGCTTATAACATTTTGGTATGCATCATGTTCTGTTTGTTTAATTTCTGTATATAAAGTAACAAACTCCTTACCTAAGCTATCAGATAATTCATTGCTCACCTTTAGTCTTTTAAGCGCATCGGGGAGATATTTTGGAATATTATGTCTTCGTTCAAAAGCGTCGCCGGCAATAGGCTTTTCAGGTTCTATCTTCTCTTGTAAACCAAGTAAGCCACATGCTAATGATGCTGCAATAGCAAGGTAAGGGTTTGTATCAGAACCTGGTATTCTATTTTCTACGCGACGCGATATATTTTGGGAAGTGGGAACCCTAAAGGCCACAGTTCTATTTTCGATTCCCCAGTGGGTATTGATTGGAGCTGAAGCATCAATTACAAATCGTCTATATGAGTTAACGTAAGGTGCAAACAATAGCATGGCATCCGGTAAGTATGTTTGTAAACCGCCAATAAAATGAAAAAACTCTTTTGAATTATTTCCTTCTTCATCAGAAAATAAATTTTTTCCTGTCTTTGCTGAAACCAGGTTTTGATGAATATGCATTGAACTGCCAGGTTGACCTTGATACGGTTTAGCCATAAAAGTTGCATGAATGTTGTGTTTTAAAGCAACTTGTCTAACAGCTCTTTTAAACATAAAGGCCTGATCAGCCAAAGCTAGAGGATCGCCATGGTTCAAATTTATTTCTATTTGTGAAGGTCCTGACTCATGAACTAGTGTATCAACCCCGATATTCATTAATTCGCAATAATCGTAAATATCGTCTGTCAATTTATCAAATTCATTAACAGCATCAATACCAAAAACTCTACTACCAGTTTCTCTTCTTCCAGATTTTCCAATGGGGGTTTTTAATGGTAAATCAGGATCTAAATTTTGCTCACAAAGATAGAACTCTAATTCTGGCGCAATTACTGCTTGAAGTTCTTCATCACTTAATTTCTTAATAATATTTTTTAAAACTTGTCGAGGTGCTAACTTTGATGGTTCACCCGAAGGATAGTTGAGATCACATATTATTTGCGCTGTGGGCTCTTTATTCCATGGAATTTTTCTAATGGTTGAAAGATCCGGCGCCATGAAGAGATCTTCCTCAACGTAATCAATTACTTCACTTTGATAAACCCACTTGCCAGATACTGTTTGCCCAAAAACAGAATCGGCCAGCCTTAAACTTTGCTCCTCAAATGATTTGACAAATCTCTCCACAGGTAAGATTTTGCCCTTTGACGAACCTGCCATATCTGGGAAAATACACTCTACTTCTGATATTTTATTTGACCCAAGCCATTGCTTAAGCTCACTAAGGGAACTAACCGTCATAAATTAAATAATGAAAACTTTTATTTTCAACCTGCCTGTAATTAGTTATTTGTATATCTAACTACGAATAAATTTTGGCTTATAAATATATTCTTTTTTATCTTTGTAAACTCTAAAACAGTTTTATTATCTAATTCATCAAAAATCTCCCACTTTTCAAGCTCTATAGTATCTTTATTGAAAGTGAGAATAACCCTGCTTGAAGTGCTAGCATTTTTAATACCTGCCTGAATTTCATAGTTGAATTCATTTTCAATTGCATAATCAATTGTAAACTCCTGTTTAATATCTAGTTTCTTGGAAAGAAGCTTTTTAAGAGCGTTATCCCCTATTGCATAGCTGTCAATTTGAAAACCTTTTTTATCAACTATACGTAATAAGGCTTCATTAGTGACAATATCTTCACCTTTATTTGTATAAACAAACTTAGACTGATATGGCTTTAAAAAATAAAATTTTCCAGTTTCTAAGTTTCCATCAGAGTCTATTTGTGAGAATTCACCTGACATTGTTTGGATATCATTCCACCCATTTTGAATTTTAGAAATAATTGAGTCAGTTTCAGCAATAGAAATATGCCACGGAAATAAGATAAATATTAATGCAATCGAAAAACGGAACATCAAGTTGTAAATTTATCATAATTGATTTCTCTTTTGCCTACGTGATTAGCTGAACTGATGTATCCTTGTTCTTCTAATTGATCCATTATTCTTGCAGCACGGTTATAGCCAATTTGAAGTTTACGTTGGAGCAAGCTTGTAGAGGCTTTACCCTCTCTTGAAATGATATCTATTGATTCACTAAACAACGCATCCTTATCACTGTCTGATAAAGTATTATCAGCATCATTATTTTCTTCCTCTTCCTTTGTAATTTCGTCATCATATTCAGGTTGACCTTGTTTCTGTAGCGATTTGACAATATTTTCAATTTCATTGTCGGATATAAAAGGTCCATGAATTCTTGTTGTTTGTCCCCCCGCAGTCATCATTAACATGTCGCCTTTTCCAAGTAACCTTTCGGCACCCTCTTCTCCAAGAATGGTTCGGCTATCAAATTTGGAACTCACTTGAAAACTTATTCTGCTTGGAAAATTTGCTTTGATCGTTCCAGTGATTACATCGACGCTCGGTCGCTGGGTGGCCATAATTAAATGTATCCCTGCTGCTCGTGCCATCTGAGACAATCGTTGAATTGTATGTTCAATTTCTTTTCCAGCAACCATCATCAAATCTGCCATTTCATCAACAACAACAACAATGAATGGCATTTTTTTATTTTCGATTTCAATCTTTCTTGTTTCCGGCTGACCTGTTTCTGGATTAATCCCTGATTGAATAGATCTGATGATTTTTTCAGATTTACTAATAGCATCAGTAATTCGGATGTTATAATTTTCGATATTTCTTACACCTAGAAGAGACATTTTTTTGTATCTTGATTCCATTTCCCTAACAACCCATTTGAGAGCAGTTATTGCTTTTTTGGGATCTGTTACAACTGGAGTAATTAAATGAGGCACACCCTCGTATACTGAAAGTTCAAGCATTTTTGGATCTATTAATATAAATTTACAATCATCAGGTGAGTGCTTGTATAAAATTGAGGTAATCATAACATTTATACCAACAGACTTTCCTGAACCTGTTGTTCCCGCGATCAGTAAGTGAGGCATATTTTCTAGATTTGCAAATACAGCATGTCCACTAATATCTTTTCCTAAAGCTAAAATTAAATTTTTTTCATTTGAAACGAATTTTTCATTTTTAAATAACTCACTTAAATAAACAGGGTTTTTATCTGAGTTTGGTATCTCTATACCAATAACATTCTTCCCTGGAATAATTGCGACCCTGGCTGACATCGCACTCATATTTCTTGCAATGTCATCAGATAAAGAAATAATTTTAGAGGCTTTAATTCCTGGTGCAGGTTGCAGTTCATACATAGTCACGATTGGACCAGGCGACACTTTAATGATCTCTCCCTCAATTTTAAAATCAATCAAAACATTTTTCAGTTTTTCTGCGTTAATTTTAAGTTCTTCCTGGTTAGCCGATGTTTCTGCTTTAGTATCAGGTCGAGTAAGAATATCAACTCCAGGAGCTTGGTAATTTAAGTCATCAATAAATATTTCATTTTGTTCCTCTACTAGCGCTTCTTTCTCCTTTTCATTTATAAAATCACTGACAGGCTTATTTCGCATTTCATCAAAATTAATTTTTGGCTCAAGTTTTTGATTGTCAATTATTTGATCACTTAACCTTCTTCTCAATAAAAAACTAAAATTGAAATATTTCTTTAAAAATTCAAGCTTAGAAGCTGGTGTAGTAACAAAATTAAATATCGCTATTAAAAAAAGATAGATATTACCCCACTCGTTTGTATTCAAACCCATTGCACCATAGAAAAGAAGTAAAAAGACAGTAAATAATAATATTATGGCGATATAAAAAATATAGCTACTTTCTATCAGGCCAGAATTTATTAAAAGATCTATAAGTTGATCAGCTATTAATCCATTTTGGTTTGATAACTGAATTAACTCTGAAAAAGTTGATGCCACAATAATCATTAATGGTAACAAAAATAAATTAAGAGCAAACAGCCTCATTTTTTTTGTAAAGAAAACTTTATAAGACCAACTGATCAAGACAGGACAAATCAATAAACTAAAGTAGCCGAACAATTGAAGAAGAAGATCAGAAATATTCGCTCCTACATATCCACCAAGATTTGTTACCTCAGAACTATTTAAGTTATTAATGCTTGGATCAAAAGGAGAGTGACTTATGACCGATATGAAAACAAAAATGCACAGAGAAGCAATTAACAAACCCGATAACTCCAATACACGATTGATCACAAATATTCTTAATGAATCGGGCAAAAGTTTCATATTTATACCTTTGATAAATATTTAATATATTCTGTTGGCAATTGATTCACATGGCCATTATATAACTTCTTAAATAATATAAGGACAAAATATTTTTATATAAAATGAACTATGATTTTATTATATATGGCGGGGGTATATCCTCTGAAATAGCTGCATTAGCACTTGCAAAGAATAATTTCAATGTGTGTTATGTCAAAAATCAAACTACTCAAAAGACTGAATCTAACTTAGTCACCTTCTTATCCTCTAGTTCCATAAACTATTTATGCAGCATTATTGACGATCCTTTAGAGTTCAATAAATTCACTGATATAGAAAAAATATCATGTCGCTTAGCAAGCATTAAAAATGGTTCAAGTATAACATTTGATAACGAACCTAATTCTACAATGGGAAAGATCTTACCAAATAAAATTATAAGTAAACAATTAGCCACGAGTCTTAAAGAAAATAAAAATATTGATATTTTATTCAAAACTAAATCCATACGTAAAGAAACACATTCAAATAAAGTCTCTCTAGTTATTGATGAGCAAAAAGAAATATTTGCTACAGTTTTAATTTTATCAGTTAATGATGAAAATTTATTAGAGCAAAATAATATTAAATTTATTTCTCAAGATTTAAAGCAAACAGCCTTTTCAATTAATGTTAAGGGGGAGTTTAAAAAACAGAATCACGCATATCAGATCTTTACATCCAGCGGACCATTAGCTTTCTTACCTTATTCTCATAACCAAGCATCTTTAGTTTGGTCACTTAAAAATGGTTCGAAGGAGCTTAATTATGAAAAGAGTGAATTAGAAAGTAAAGTAAATGAATATTTTGAAAAAGAAATCGGCGTATTAAAGATTGAAAATATAGAAACTCATAAACTGAATTTTCTTTATGCAAAAAAACTTTATCATGGAAATACAGTTCTTATGGGGAATATTGCTCACAATATTCATCCAATAGCTGGACAAGGCTTAAATTTAAGCATCAAGGATATTTCTTTATTTGTAGAAATAATTTTAAAATATACATCCTTAGGGTATGAAATGAACAATAGAATGGCATTCAAAGAATTTAATCAACTTAGAAAAATAGATAATGCAGCCTATTCTTTTGGAACACTAGCATTGGACAAAATTTTAAAGAGTAAAAATATCTTCCCGAGTATGTTTGTTAATATGGGTATTAAAATATTGGATAAAAATAATTTCTTAAAAAGAAAAATTATTAAAAATGCGACAGGCGTTGAAAATTTTAAAGCGCTTTAGTGTAATTGATCACTCTTCTCGCCAGGTGAGTCAAATATGTACGATTGATAAAGTGCTTCCAATACGTGGCTTCTGGTAATAATCGTTTTTGATTCTAGAAGTAGCTGCTTTTCTTCGGCAGTAAAAGGCACAAGAATTCCTGAATAATTTATCAGTTGTTCTGTAGGCGTCTCTTTTATTATCTCCCAATCGGCCATTATTTTTCTAATCTCAAGATATTTCTTAACTAGAGCCAGCAGCTTGGATCGATCAATTGACTCAACTTTCTGAGGTTTCAGGTCAGGTTCATATTGTTTGTAATCTGGAATGATTTGTCGATAAGGGGTCGTTGTATTCAACTCCTCAGTGACTTCAAATCTGATAGTCCCCGATAACGTGACTAAGTATCGACTGTCCTCAGCTTCATTAAATGTAGATATTCTTCCTAAACAACCTACTTTCTTGAGCGTCTTTTCACCTGGTTTGCTTGGTTGTATCATTCCAATGACGCGGCCAGGTGAGGCCAATGCATCATCAATCATTTGAACATATCTCGGTTCAAATATATTTAAAGGCAGTTGAGTGCCTGGAAAAAGTACAGCCCCAGTTAATGGAAATATTGCAACTTTCTTGGGTAGAAGCTCGATATCTGTGGATTTAATCATTTGTATGAATGTTATACTATATTATTAAATATATAAATAATCCCCTTATCTTGAAAAACAAGGCTTTTTCATTTAGAACCATTTTATTAGTGCGAGTGTAGCTCAGTGGTAGAGCGAAACGTTGCCAACGTTTAGGTCGAGGGTTCGACTCCCTTCACTCGCTCCATGAGCGATAAATGCAATAATTGTGAGATTATTTAATCAAAAAAAAATTGAGCACTATCTAAAAAAAACTATAGGTCTCAGTGAGTCTTATCTTTTAAAACGTCGTGCCAAAAGATACCTCAATAACAATACTGAAAAAGAATTAAGTTTATTACCTGATCTTGTTGATAGAAAAAAAGCATCAATTGATATTGGTGTTTATCGAGGAGTTTATTCGTATTTTTTGTCTGATTTGACTGAGTATGTTTATTCCTTTGAGGCCAATAATCTTCTACAAAATAAATTAATCAGTGCCTTTAAAAATAAAAAAAATGTGAAAGTTGAAAATCTTGCTCTTTCCTCAAGTAGTGGAACAGCAGAACTTAGAGTTCCTATTAGAGATGAAAATGCAGACTATGATGACGAGGAAAAATATGAATTGGGTATTGCTACCATTCACTCTGAAAATAATTTACACAACAAGAATTATGAAACGGTTAAAAATATTAAAAAAACGTCTTTAGACGAGTATAATTTTCTTCACGAAATAGGTTTTATTAAAATAGATGTTGAAGGACATGAACTTGAAATTATTAGAGGTGGTAAAAATTTTCTGAAACATCACAAACCTGTCATGTTGATTGAGATTGAAGAAAGGCATACAGGAAAAAGACCAGTAGATATAATTGATGAAATTTGCTCACACGGTTACAATTGTTTTATAATTAATGAAAAATTGAAATTGATAGAGTTGTCAGATTTATCAAAAATTAGTAACAATAACTTCATTTTTAAGCCAAAATAAAAATTTCACATACAGAGCTACTTAAGTTGTATATTGTTAAAATATGAGAGCTTCACCACTAGCCCGGTATTCCTGGTCAATGTTTGACTGGGCAAACCAACCTTTTTATACATTAATTACAACATTTGTATTTTCATATTATTTTTCTCAGGTATTTATTGCAGACGATGTCCGTGGTCCAGAACTTTGGGGTTATACACAAACCATTGCTGGATTATCTGTAGCTTTATTAAGTCCTATACTCGGCTCTATTGCTGATTTAAGAGGTAATCGGAAACCTTGGATCATGTTTTTTTCAATAGCATTTGTTATTTCTATGTGTTTTCTTTGGTACGCACTCCCTGGTGCCCCCAATGGTGTTTGGTTAATAATGATCGCAATGACTACTGCAACCGCAGCAATCGCATTCGCTGAGGTTTTTAACAATGCCATGCTTCCCTCGATTGAAACAGAAGATAAGGTTGGTTATCTTAGTGGATTAGGTTATGGCCTCGGTTATTTTGGAGGGTTGGTAGCATTAATTCTCTTTTTAATTTTTTTTGTAAATGCTGAAGTACCTCCATTCGGATTAGATTCGGAAACTTTTGAAAACATAAGAATAGTGGGACCAGTAGCTGCTTTTTGGTATGCCTTGTTTATTGTTCCATTTTTTTTATTTACCCCCGATGTTAAGTCTATTCAAATATCGGTTGTCAATTCAATCAGACAAGGCCTGCAAAATTTTTTTGATACACTTCGAAAAGTAAGAGATTTCAAAAACGTTATCACTTTTCTGTTTGCTCGGATGTTTTATCAAGATGCCCTTAATGCTATGTTTATATTTGGAGGCATTTATGCAGCTCAAGTTTTGGATTGGGGCTTCCAGGAGTTACTTATTCTTGGGATCATTGTAAATATTTTTGCCGCTCCCGGCGCAATTCTGGGTGGATGGTTTAATGACAGAATTGGTGCAAAGAGAGTTGTCATGATTTCTGTAGTTGGACTCATGGTGACGTCTGTTATGGCAGTATCTATAACTCGAGACACTTTATTTTTTGTTATCCCAATTGATGCGTATTCTTATACTGTAAATGAATACACGTTTGGTCTTTATGAGTCTATTGGAGAGGTATTTTATGTCTTAGTTGTTATTTTTCTTGGAACATTTTCAGGTCCTGCCCAAGCTGCTTCAAGAGCCCTAATGTCTAACATAGCGCCAAGAAAATATATTACAGAATTTTTTGGCTTATTTGCTTTTGCGGGTAAAGCTACCTCATGGTTAGCACCGGCGATAATTGCTTTTCTAACCGCTTACTATGAAAGTTTAAGAATTGGGATGGGTGCAATAATTGTATTTACTATAATTGGCTTGATTGCCTTAATGTATGTAAAAGAAAAACGTACATAATGTATTTTTAAATACTAATCGATTATAGTGCAATATATCAGAAACTATTCAGCAAAAATTGGATCGAGCAAGAGATCCTTATTCTTGTTATTTTTTATAATTTTATCAAGTCTAACGATAGTTATTCCATTATTACCCTACAATGTGGGCAATTATCTTTTAGATTTAAGTTTTGGCTTTAATCGAGAAGATGTTGCCAATGCATTTAATAATTTGGGTGAAAGAGGAAAGGAGCTTCATTTATATGTAAGTTTATTATTAGATACAGTTTTTCCAATTATCTACATCTCTTTTCATTTGGGTATTTATCATTACTCAAATTATAAAAATAATTTTATCTATTCAGTCCCTCTATTAACAGGAGCCTTCGATTTAATGGAAAATATTCAGTGTGCCATGATTATGAGCATTCCATCAATTGAATCAGTTAGCGATCAGCAAATAGTTTTAGCAAGTGGTACCAATCAAGTTAAATGGTTATTGGTTTTTACCATGATTACAATTGCAATATTTCCAATACTTAAGAAGGGCTATAGAAAATTAAGAAAGAGTTTTTTACGAAGATATTTATTTTATACCAAAAAGGAAAAGTTTGTTTTTAGACTTAATGATATTTTATTAAACCTTGATATTAGAGATTCCATTGATCGTGAAATTTACTTTACCAATCGCTATGAAGAAGAACAAATAAAACTCTTATTAGATAATATTAAAAAATATAAAATTTCTCGTTTTGTTGACGTTGGTGCGAATATTGGAATTTATGCATTAACCATTGCAAAGAATTTTCCGAATATAAAAATAGATGCATTCGAACCGCACAAGGGAGCTTTTGAAAGAATGGAGGCGAACATTCACCAAAATGGTTTTTCTCAAATTATTCAAACTCATAATTTGGCTTTATCAAATGAGAACAAAGAAGGTTATTTACTAGCTGGTACAAGATTTGGCACTTATCAATCTGGAGGTGCCAGTGTTTCCTCTGAAGGAGAAATGAAAATTTCTCAAGTGCGTGGTGATGATTTAATTAAATATACAGATGATATCATTGCCATAAAAATAGATGTTGAGGGTTTTGAATTATCTGTGCTGCAAGGTATCGAAAACTTAATTAAAAATAACAAGGTCTTCTTACAAATAGAAATTTTTGATGAAGAGTTGATTGAGACCTCAAAATTTCTAGAGGCATATAATTTCAAATTAATTGAGAAGGGTACGTTCACCCATCAAGATACGGTAAAGGATTACTTCTATATTAATTTTTAATGCCTGAAGTGCCGTACGCCAGTAAAAACCATTGAAATTCCTGCATTATCTGCAGCTTTAATAACCTCACCGTCTTTAATAGAGCCGCCTGGTTGAATAACCGCCGCGGCCCCTGATGAAATCGTGACTAAGAGACCATCTGAAAAGGGGAAAAAAGCATCAGAGGCAACAACTGAATCTTTGAGAGAATTTTCATCACTGCTTTCCATCTCACTGTTTTTTTGAGATGCAATTTTGGCACTATCAACTCTGCTCATTTGACCTGCACCAATACCAATCGTTTTTTGATTTTTTACATAAATTATTGCGTTTGATTTTACGTGTTTACACACTTTGAATGCAAATAACATATCATCCATTTGGTCACTCGTTGGCTCTTTCTGAGTAACAATTTTTAAATCTGATTTTTCGGTTTGTTTAATATCACCTGACTGCACGAGAATACCACCTTCAATACTTTTAAAGTTTTTTGAAATGTGTTTCTCATGCAAAGAAGGCAAAACTAAAATACGTAAATTATTTTTTGTTTTAAAAATCTTCTCTGCTTCATCACTAATTCCAGGTGCAATGATAACTTCAGTAAATATTTTAATAATTTCTTTTGCGGTATCTTCATCAATAATTTGGTTAGCAGCAATAATTCCACCAAAAGCACTTGTGGTATCACATGAGAATGCCTTTAAGTATGCATCGCTTAATGAACTTGCACTCGCAACACCGCAGGGGTTTGCATGTTTGATGATTGCAATAGTTGGAACACTTTGATCAAATTCTTTGATTAATTGTAGAGCCGCATCAGAATCGTTGATGTTATTATAACTCAGTTCTTTTCCTTGCAGCAAAGTTGCATAAGGAATACCTGATTGGTGTTGTGATGTTTTATAAAGTTCAGCTGATTGATGAGGGTTTTCCCCGTAGCGAAGTGTTGATGATAATTTACCCGCTGACGAAAAATTATTTATATGATCACTTTGATTTCGATGAAACCAGTTGCTGATCATGGAATCATAATAAGCTGTCATTGAAAATGTCTTAGCAGCTAATTGTTTTCTAAAGTCTAAAGTTGTTGATCCTTTGTTTTCCTTCATCTCGTTGATCACATCTGAGTAGTCGTCTACGTCGGTAACCACTGTCACAAATTTGTGATTTTTTGCAGCCGAGCGCAACATCGCGGGTCCGCCAATGTCTATATTTTCGATACAAATTTCCTCATTTTCTTGAGTGTTTATAGTCTCTTCAAAGGGATAAAGATTAACAATGATCAAATCAATATCCTCAATGCCATGATCTGTTTGAGACTGAACATGGTCTTTATCATCTCTTTTAGCAAGTAATCCTCCATGCACATTGGGATGTAATGTCTTCACACGTCCGTCCATCATTTCTGGAAAATTTGTTAGTGTAGAGATATCCATGACGTCCACACCCATTTCAGCAATAGCTTTTGCAGTACCGCCTGTTGAAACTATTTTCACCCCATGCTCTTGTAGTGAGTGAACAATGTTTTCTAAACCTGATTTATCTGAAACAGATATCAGCGCCGTTTTTATTTTGACGTCCAATTTAATGGCCTCTTAATTTTTCAATGTTATTTGCGTATTCACCTGGACCACCTTTGAATGTTGTGGTGCCAGCCACAATCATGTTTGCCCCAGCATCAATGACTGATTGAATATTCTCAAAATTGATTCCGCCATCAATTTCTAAATCAATTTCCCTACCCGATTGATCGATTTCTTTTCGAAGCTTTTCCAGTTTATCAAGTGCGGTTGGAATAAATTTTTGTCCACCAAAACCTGGATGTACACTCATCACCAAAATAAGATCTAGTTGATCCATAAACGGTTTTACGACTTCCCATTCTGTATCGGGATTGATCGCAAGCCCAGCTTTCACATTCAAAGATTTTATTTTATCAATGCAAGCCTGTGTATCGTCATTGGCTTCAGGGTGAACGGATACAATATCAGCTCCCGCTGCGACAAACTTTTCAATGTACGGTTGAACAGGATCGATCATTAAGTGAACATCAAAAGGCAGTGATGATTTATCTCTGATTGATTTTACAATGTCAGGTCCGATGGTTAAGTTTGGCACAAAGTGTCCATCCATGACATCAACATGAATATAGTCAGCACCTGCTTTGGTGATGTTGACGACTTCCTCGCCCAATGATGAAAAATCAGATGCTAGTATCGAAGGTGATATTTTAACCGACATGTGTAAGAAGCATTATTTCTCTGTATAACAGAAACCCCATTTGTTTCCCACTATTTTTCATGCTTTGATAATTCAAAATTTAAGATTAAATTAAGTTCTATGTGCGATAAAAAAACTGAGGTTGTTGAGGATACAGAAGACAAGAAAACTGCTTCAAAACTGTCCAAAAAGAAAAAGGAAATAGGCGGCACAGACGGTCCTGAACCAACCCGCTTTGGTGACTGGGAGAAAAAGGGAATTACCTCAGACTTCTAAAAATGGAGTCTTCTATGACCCAAATCTATTTTCATAAACTTCTTTGATTTCGTTGGGCCATACTTCTTTCATGTACGATACCAATTCCCAAACCTCCTCATCAGAAAGACCTGAGTTACCAAGCATCTTTCCCTCATAATTTGGATCAAAACTTGTGAAGCCATATTTTATGACCCTGTATAAATATTCTGGTGAATGATGCCATGTATGAGCCGTGCCATTTAACGGGGGTGCAAGTCGATGACCGTCTTCATCAAGTTGATTTTGCCATCCAACTTGTCCTTGTAAATTCTTGCCATGACACGACGCACAATTATTTTGATAAAGAGATACGACAGCAGGAGATGTCTGCGCATTAACAATATCTACCCTATTTTGTGTATTATTGTTGTTGGGCATCATCATAAAATACAAGCCAACGATGATTATTCCCGTAATCAATATGTAGAGTAAATTCCTTTTAGTCATTTATTTTTAAATAATTTGTTTAAACCCAACATCAAGACATTTTTTTAAGGGCTACATTAAAGTTGCTGATCAAATGTTGATGGCTTCCAGTCTTTGGGAGCAAGTTCTAGATCTTCAAATTGGAAAGCAGGTGCTACTGTGCAACCAATTAAGCTATATGAACCAGTAGACTTCAAGGCAAACCAAGTACCTTTTTCAACAGTATACATAAAATTATTGTTGGACCCAATTTCATCAATCTGAAATTCTACTCCATCTTTTGAGGTGTATACGTTAAGAGGACTACCAGAGTAAAAGTGTAACGTTTCCGTTTTGGTTATTCTGTGCCAATGAGAGTTTTCATGTTCTTCTAATAAAAAATATATATGCGTGACATCGTCATTTCTAAAAATCTCGACATAATGTCCACCCTCAGGATGAGGTTCCATTTTATGCCCTTCAATTAAACTCTTAATAAGATCTTTATCACTCATGATGAGCAAGCTTACACAAGAGATATAATTTATCCAACTATCTTTTCGGCACTTATCTCAAACATTTTTTCACATTCTCCAAGACCGAAAACATTGGTATCAGTGCATTCATACCGAATGGTTTTGGCCTCAACATTAAGGGAGAAAAACATGAGTCCAATCAGACCAGAGGCTATAACAAAGCTCGATAAAAGTTTGGGTGTTCTAGAAAGTTTTGGCTTTGTTTTTGAAGGATTAATCACCAAGGTCGAGTCCGCTAGATAGGATTTTCGACTTATGTACTGTGGTTTAAAATTAGACTTCGTCATGTTGAGTCAAAGAATGACTCAAAATCAAGTCTGAAGTTGGTTAAAAATATGTTTAAAAAAAGATTTAATGAATTTAGTTAAATTACTTGTTCATTCGATTGTCGATTAAATCATCGACTACTGCTGGTTCGGCTAAAGTAGATGTATCGCCAAGATTGCTATATTCATTTTCAGCAATCTTTCTTAAAATTCTTCGCATGATTTTACCAGAACGAGTTTTTGGAAGACCGGGCGCCCATTGAATAAGATCGGGTGATGCAATGGGTCCGATTTCTTTTCGAACCCAAGCAACCAACTCTTTATATAATTCATCAGATGTTTCCTCACCCGCGTTTAAGGTTACGTAAGCGTAAATTCCCTGACCTTTAATGTCGTGAGGATAACCAACAACAGCGGCTTCACTGACTTTTGGATGTGCAACCAATGCAGATTCAACCTCGGCTGTTCCCATGCGGTGACCAGATACATTGATCACATCATCAACACGTCCGGTGATCCAATAGTAACCATCTTTATCACGTTTGCACCCATCACCTGTGAAATATTTTCCATCAAATTGAGAGAAATAAGTTTCAATAAATCTTTTGTGATCGCCGTATACGGTTCGCATTTGTCCTGGCCAAGAATCTGCAAGACACAATGATCCTTCACAAGCGCCTTCTAATATATTTCCTTCAGCATCCATGATCTCTGGCTGGATACCAAAGAAAGGTTTTGTTGCCGAGCCTGGTTTTTGAGCAATAGCGCCAGGAAGAGGTGAAATTAAGATGCCCCCAGTTTCTGTTTGCCACCACGTATCGACAATAGGGCATTTTTTTTCACCAACGACATTATAATACCACATCCAGGCTTCCGGATTGATAGGCTCACCCACAGTGCCGAGCAATTTTAGAGAAGACCGACTTGTTTTTGTTACCGGCCCTTCACCTTCACGCATGAGTGCGCGAATAGCTGTTGGCGCTGTGTAGAAAATATTTACTTTATGTTTATCAACCACTTCCCAGAAGCGAGATGCACTTGGATAATTAGGCACCCCCTCAAACATCACGGTAACTGCACCGTTTGCAAGCGGTCCATACACAATGTAACTGTGTCCTGTGACCCAACCAACATCAGCTGTGCACCAATAAACATCACCTGGTTTATAATCAAATACATATTGATGTGTCATGGACGCATACACCATGTAACCACCAGTAGTATGCATTACTCCTTTTGGTTTTCCTGTGGAGCCCGATGTGTAAAGAATAAATAATGGATCCTCTGCACTCATTTCTTCTGGTGGGCAGTCATCTGATGCGTCGTTTAATAGTTCATGATACCAAACATCACGGTCATCATGCCAGTCGATTGTACCACCTGTTCGCTTGACAACAATACAATGTCTCACACCGCCTGAGATGTTGATGGCATCGTCTGTATTCTTTTTTAATGGAATTGGTTTGCCGCCTCTTAATCCTTCATCAGCTGTTATCACAATATCTGATTTACAATCACTGATGCGTCCTGCAAGTGAGTCAGGAGAAAACCCTCCAAAGACAACTGAATGAATAGCGCCAATGCGTGTGCAGGCAAGCATCGCGTAGGCTGCTTCAGGAATCATTGGCATATAGATGGTTACGCGATCGCCTTTTTTTACCCCAAGGGATTTCATGCCATTCGATAATTTTGAAACTTCTTTATGAAGCTCATTATAAGTAATGTGTTTTGAATCTTTTGGATCATCGCCTTCCCAAATGATGGCTGTCTGATCTCCTTTATCTTTTAAATGTCGATCGATGCAATTGGCTGACGCATTAAGTGCACCATCCTCGTACCATTTGATTGAAAAATTATCTTTATTAAATGAAACATCTTTCACTTTTGTATACGGCTTCATCCATTCTATGCGTTTGCCGTGCTCGTTCCAAAAATCTTCATTGTTGTTGAATGACGTTTCATACCACTCATTATATTTATCTTGATTAATCTGTGCGTTGGCAGACCAATCGGCACTGACGTCAAATTTTTCATTATCGCTCATAGACCAAATATCTTATTTGATACCACCTAGATTGCAAATAATAGTCCAGGACTTCTTATCGATGGGCATTACGGATAATCGCGATTGTTTGACTAATGCGAGATGATTAAGTCTTTTGTCATCTTTAACTTGAGTGAGATTTACTCTTTTTTTCAGCGGTTTCACCGCGCTTACACTCACCATGCCAAAACGCTTAGACTTATCGGTTGGATCAGGGTGATATTCTCTAACAACTTTGACAATGCCCACAACATCACGTTCTTTTACTGAATGATAAAAAAAACAAAGGTCACCTTTTTTCATTTTTTTCATGTTGTTGGATGCTTGATAATTTCTTACACCATCCCAACCTTCACCTTTGGCACCAGCTTTGACTTGCTGTTCCCAGGACCATGTTTCAGGCTCAGATTTCATTAACCAATATTGCATTTTATTCCTTCGTTATGGGTCTATTTAAAAGTTCTTGAATGGCAAGATCAATATTTTTTTTTCTGTATAGGACTCTATACACAGCCTCATTAATCGGTAAATTTAATTTTTCTTTATCTGCAAGTTTCTTTAATGCTCGAACAGTAAACGCACCTTCCGCAATTGAAAATTTTTTTTGAATAATTTCATTTAATGTTTTTCCTTTTGCTAAATCAATTCCAAGAGAAAAGTTTCTGGATTCTTTAGAAGAACATGTAAGAAATAAATCACCCATACCCGAAAGACCGGCAAGTGTACTTTTTTTTGCATTCATTGATTTTGCAACAGTTATTATTTCAGCGAAGCTTCTTGAAATGATTGAGGCGACTGCATTCTCACCGTATTTTTTTCCAACGACAATACCACTCGCTATGGCATATATATTTTTTAGCGCGCCTGCAATTTGTGATCCAATAATATCATTGGATAAATAAGGTCTCAGTGTTGGTGACTTAATAAGGGTTGCAATTTTTTTTGATACTTCTTCGTGCTTGGATGCAACAGTAGTTGCAGCGGGTAATCCCTTTGCAATTTCTGATGCAAAGTTCGGTCCTGAGATGATTGCAATTTTATTTTTTGGAAATATCGAAGATACAATTTGGCTTGGCAATTTCAAGCTGTTCATTTCAAGTCCTTTTGAACAAGAAACAAAAATTGTTTTTTCGTCTAAAGAATTTTTTAATTTATTCAGAACACTAGAGAGATATTGAACAGGAATCACTAAAAATAATATCTCGCATTCAGAAACATTATTGATTTCTGTCGTACAATTTATTTTTTTGCTTAATTTAATTTTTGGAAGAAATCTCTTATTTTCTCTATGCTTTTCAATGTTATCACAGACACTTTTTTCTTTGGCCCAGAGACTTACATTTTGTTTTTGCGCCAATATATTGGCAAGCGCTGTACCCCAGGCACCAGCTCCAATGACTCCAATATTAAACTCTTTTTTATTCGCCAACGATTCTTTTTCCTTTCATGAATAAAGCATCTTTATCAAGTGGCCATCTTGGTTTTGGTTTGAAATCTAGTTTGTTAAACATGTTCCGCTCAAATCTTTCTATTCCTGCCAGCGCAATCATTGCCCCATTATCAGTACAATACTTTATAGACGGAAACAGAAATTCACATTGATGAGTTGACTCTAATTTTGTAAGCGCGCCGCGAAGACTTTTATTGGCTGCTACACCTCCAGCAACAACAATTCTTATCCTTCGCTTAGTCTTGCTTATGCTTTTGAAATGTTCAATTGCATTTTGAGCTTTGGTGAACAAAATTTGGTTTATAGTTTTTTGAAAAGAGGCTGACATATCTTTTTTAAATTTTTCAGTGCATTTATTTTCTGCAACCACATTAGCAACTGCTGATTTCAGACCAGCAAAAGAGAAGTGACAATTCTTTTCGTTGATGAGAGGTAAGGGTAACTTGTATTTATTTTCATCTCCTTCTTTCGCGTATTTTTCGATCTCAGGACCTCCTGGATATTCCATCTTTAAAAGACGCGCGGTTTTATCAA
Organism: Pelagibacterales bacterium SAG-MED32; assembly: GCA_014653725.1. Lineage (GTDB taxonomy): Bacteria > Pseudomonadota > Alphaproteobacteria > Pelagibacterales > AG-422-B15 > CACNXQ01. The sequence continues at coordinate 21,013 of JACWEC010000007.1, forward strand.
ATGCTTCACCTAATGCATCGTCAATTGTTGTACCAATGCGTTTATAGCTATTAAATTTTTTGATTACTGTAAATTCAGTGTGTCCACCAGACACCAAAAGCAAAAGATATGGAAACTCAATTTTTTGTTCCAGTTTAATGGATAATGCGTGGCCTTCTAAATGGTTAATGGCGATGAAGGGTTTCTTGAGTGATGAAGCTAGTGTCTTTCCAGCGACAACGCCTACTAATAGCCCGCCGAGTAAACCAGGTCCTGCTGTTGAGGCGATGGCATGAATGCTCCGGAATGTAATCTTGGCCTTATCCAGAGCCATTTGAATTAATTTATGAATGACGTCTGAATGAGCTCGTGCAGCAAGCTCTGGGACAACTCCTCCGTAATCTTTATGAACATCGAGTTGAGATTTAACAATATTTGAGAGAACTTTTATCTTCTCTCCAGTCTTCTCAACTATTGAAACAGACGTTTCATCACAGCTGGATTCAATGCCTAATACTCTGATTTTTTTCATACTCATTTTTTGTAAAAATCCACTTAAATTAAGTATACTTTAACTGTTATTTCTTTAATTATAAACCTACCGTTAAAATGTTCGATATTATAATGTATGTCTGAATTGCAAAAAATTGTAGTAGGAATTCGCAGTAGCAACTTATCTCAATCTCAGACTAATCTCTTGATACAAGAGGTTCTTAGTTCAGATCCAAACCTAAAAAAAGATTTATTTGATATAAAAACAATCAAAACCACAGGCGATGTACATACTACTCACCGCTTAGACCGTATTGGAGGGAAAGGTTTGTTTATCAAAGAGATAGAAGAGCAAATTATGCAAGGTAAAATTGATATTGGGGTGCATTCGATGAAAGATGTGCCTGCTCAGGAAGCTTTTTCAGATCTCGACATTATTTGTTGGATGAAAAGACACGTTGCAAACGATGCACTCCTGAGCAATTCAGGAAAAAGTTTCATGGATTTGCCTCCAGGAAGCGTTATTGGAACAAGTTCAATACGGCGACGCTCTCAAATTTTAAGTTTAAGAAAAGATATTTCCATTAAACTATTGAGAGGTAATGTCGACACACGTATTCAGAAGTTAAAGAATCAAGAATACGATGCTATCATTTTAAGTCTTGCAGGGTTAGCTCGTTTAAATTTAAAACATTTGGTTACTGAAGTTTTAGATCTTAATTTATTCTTACCTGCCGCATGTCAGGGCACGGTTGGAGTACAAGCTTTAAAATCAAGTAAAATAAAAGAGCTTTTACTTCCTATAAATGATAGTCAGACCCAGATTGAATGTTTAACAGAACGAAGAGTTCTGAGAAATATCAATGCCAACTGTAACAGTCCAGTATCTGTTTATGCAGAAATTATCCATGACAAAATACAAATTATGTTTGAACTCTACGACCATGATGGCAAAAAAATATTTAAAAAGAAAGTTTCTGCAGAGAAAAATAATTTTTATGAATTAAGTGATAATCTTAGCAACGAAGTTATTAGAGTTGTAGGGCAAAAAAAGATAAATGAATTAGATGAGTTGAAATATGATTTTGATTACTCGCCCACTTAAAGAAGCAAAAAAATTAAAAACGTTACTCAGCACATACGGGTACGAGTCGCACATCAATGCTTTGACTAAAATTACAAAAAAAAATTCGAAGATAATTTTTACAAAGGGAAATGTTGTCCTTTTAACGAGTTCACGTGCAACAAAAATTATTACTGATGATAAATCTCTAAATAAACAAACACCTTTTATTGTCGTGGGATCAACCTCTCGAGATAAACTAAAAGAATTTGGATTTAACAATATTTTATATTGTGCACAATCGGTTCAAAAACTATTAAAATATTTAAAACCCCAATTAAAAAAAATTTTTAAAGAGAGAAAAGTTAAAGGGTTAGACCATTACACTGGTTCAGTAAATAGTCAGACATTTATAAAAAAAGTGAAAAAAGAAATTGATATACCAGTAAGCCAAAAGATTATCTATCAAACAAAATTTATCAAATCTTTTAGTCCGAAAACATTAAGACTAATTGCGAGTAATAAAATAAAAGTTTGTTTACTTTTTTCTCAGCAGAATGCGCAGCACTTTGTTAATTTAATAAAAAAAGCAAATCTAAAAGAACAAGGCAAAAATATTAAGTATCTCACTCTCAGCTCAAACATCACAAAAATTTTAAAGAAAAATGGATATACCAGAGTTTCATCTTCGAATTTTCCAACTCTTGCTAGCATGTTAGATAAGCTCTTAAAGATGCGAATGTTGTGAATATGCAACACATATCTTCAAAATATGATGATAGAAAATGCTGATAACAAAAACATATTATTATAGGTAATATTTATAATTATTAAAAATATTGAAATTTGGCAGTTTTTTTGAATTATTTTTCGTTACTTTAAAATAATATTCTTCTAAATTAGCTCTATAAAAGCTATTAAATTCCTTGACTAAAAGCTCATAATTAAGTCAAATGACCAAATCTTTTAAATAAGAAGAAGAAAACTATTTTTTTCAGGGGGAAAAAATGCCATCAATATTAAAACAACTCTTTACTTCAATCGCAGTAGTACTGTGTACAATGTCTTTCGTATCATATTCAAATGCTGCAGATTTAAATATGCCTGGCTTTACAGGTACTGCTGTCACAACCGTAACCACAGGACTCTCAATGAGAGTAGAACGCGAATGTTCAAGTGTGCGTGGATACAAACGTATAGACGATACAATGAGAACGTTTGTAAACGCAGGAGGTTTCGCAAACTCCATTTCTGCTGACTCAGCTTCTACTTACTTAACAGATGGTGAAGGTTGCGCCACTAGAAAAACTGATGGTTATGGAAATATTGGTAACTCTCCAAGAGATTTAACTTCTGAAAATGCTGATGACGGGAATATGAACTTTGATGGCGGTGACATATTCGACGCAACAACTAGAGTATTTTCTGAAATCTCTGGAAGAACTGATGCTGGTGTTGGCGTTAACTTATCTCTCGTAGGTAGTTATAATGCAATAGACTCATTTACTAGCCCAACATTCAAACCTTTCACAGATGCTCAGCTAGATAATATAGAGACTGATGTAGATGTGCGGAATGCATATATTACAGCGGACTATCAAGATGCTTCAATAACAGCTGGACGCTTTGTTACTAACTGGGGAGAATCAACTTTCATCCCCGTTGGAATGAATGGTCTAACAACAAATGCAATTGACCTAGTTTCTTTGAGAGTTCCTGGAGCGTCTATTAAAGAAGCTTTATTACCTACTGAACAAATTACAGTTTCAGGTTTTTTACCTGGAGGTTGGTCATATGAGGGTTACTATCAATTCGCCGAGTCACATATAGAAATTGATGAATCTGGTACTTTTTTTGGTAGTGAAGTTGCTTCTAAAAATGGAAACAGATTAATTTTTAATGGATCTTACGGTAGTGCTAATGGTGATGCTGAAAATCGTGCATGTGGTTATATAAATTATGCAGGTGGTGGCTCTTGTGATGCTGACCGTGTAGCGGAGTTTAAAGCAAGCACTAAAACGGATCAAGACATGTATTTATATCAAGTAGGACTAGCTGGCATGATGGCTGGCACGAACTCTCTTGGCATGAATGCAAAAGCTGCTGTCCTCGGTGGAGGTGCTGCAGCGACCTTTGGTGGATCTGCTGGTGATATAAGAACATTGGCTTCATTACCAGGAGGCACTGGTTATGCAGGCCTTGCTCATGGTTATGGAAACTGGGATGAGTGGACTAAAAAAAGGTGGCGATAAAATCGGTGTAGTTGATCTTCATGGCAACGGACATCTTTATGCTGATGGTGAAGACCAATATGGTTTTGCTCTAAGAACTTATCTGGATGATATAGGAACTGGTGTTGAACTTGGTTTTTATTACACTCAGTTTGATAGTAAAGTTCCATATCTTAGATATAAAGGTCAAAGAGGTGTTTACGCCGGTGACTTATTTGGAGCTTTTCAGCTAGCTGCTTCGGGTGATAATCTTGCCGCTCGACTTGACAGTTCAGCAGAAAACTTTGGACTTACTCCTCAGGTAACAATGACTGCAGAAGAAACTACTGCTTTAGCGCAAGTTGTTTCAGGTCTGGGTAATGTATCCTTTAACTCAGGTGCTTGTGGCGCTTATATGAATCCGCATTTAGCTAATGAAATTTACGGTAAAGGTACTGCATCTAACTTTGCATATACTTCAGAGGAAAAAGCAAATGCTTTAGATGCTTTCTTGTATACTGAAGTTAATGGAAAATTGTATTTCGACTCATCTAAATGTGTGACCCAAGCTGGGCTTCACTCAAGAGTTACAACCCTACAAGGTGCAGGAGCTCTTCTTGGTGCTGCAGTATTCCCATTGAACATTGCTGAATATGAATTTATTTATCCTGAAAATAATGTGGCTATGGGCGTCAGTATGAATACAAACATTGGACCAACAATGGTTAATGCTGAATTAACGTTTCGACCTGACTTCCCGCTTCATACGGCACCAACTGACCAAGGTCAGCAATTGTCAGATGCAGCTGGTACAACAATGCTCTTAACCATGGGTACTATTCAGGGTCTATACGGAGCTGATAATACTTTGGCTACATCATTAGCTTCATACCGAGCTGGTACAGGTGATTTAACTGCTACAAGAGAAGACATGATTACGGCAGCAGGAGGATTCAAACGATCATATCTGCCTGCAATTTCATTACAAACTGTAGCTGATGGAGATTATTATACCACTCCATACTTCGAGTATGACGTGATCTCAGGTACAATTGGAACAACATCATCGTTTACAGCATCTCATCCAGTAACTTCTGGTTTGGGAGCTGATAGTTCAGCAGTAATAACTGAACTTGGTTTTGTCTCAATACCTGATCTTACTGACACTAAACCAGTTAATCGTGGCGGTTATCGTGATGGTGTGGGTGGAGTTAAGTGTGGAGGAGTTAGCTTAGCTGGTACAGCCTTTAATTCTGTTAAGGCACTTGATGGACTAACTCACCTTGGCTCAGCACAAACTGACCCACTTTTTGGTAACGGTTCGTATTGTGAAAGTAAGAACAATGCTGATGATCTGTCAATGACTTATAGAATTGTTGGAGTTGCAACTTATAATAACTTTAATAATTCAACTTGGGGTTTCAGTCCAAGTTTTGTCTGGTCACACGATTTCAAAGGTTATGGACCAACCACTCTTGGTGGATTTGTTCCAGGAAGACAATCACTATCTCTATCTGGTAATTTCACAAAAGGTGATATGAGGGTTGGACTAAGTTATGTAAATCAACTTGGTGATGAGATGGATAACTTGTCATGGGATCGAGACTATGTCTCGGCTAACGTGTCTTACGCATTTTAATTTAGGAGAGGAATAAGAATAAAATGAATAAACTAAATCTAAAAAAATTACTGTTAACTTTTGCATCTGCAGTAGTTATGTCTTCATCAGCTGCTTTAGCTGACGGGCATGTTAAGTACTCAATCACATCGTCAAATCTTTCTGAGTATGCAGAGATGTTAAATTCTGGACAGATCCAGATGTTTGCTCAGTATCCTGACACGTATCGAATTGACGTATCAGAAAATGGTGCATCGTGTGCTGTAGATCCAGATGTTGCAGCTATCAGTCAATCTAATGGCACAATGATAAACGATAACGAAGGACTTGAAGTTCCAAATTATGGTCAGACACCTTTCCCTGATCCGAGTCAAGCTCAACACTTTGTATGGAATTATCGTATGTATGCTGGTCAAATCAGTGCGGTTGAACGAATTCAAACATCAACAAATGTTAAGGCCGATGGTTCAATTACTTTAGGGCAACAAGAAACATCAATTTCTTTCCCTACAAATCCAAGAACAAAAACAATGTATGCAGACAAAAACTTGTTTGCATTGTTCATGCAGAAAAACTTAGGCCCACCACGAACTGCGGGTACAGTAACTCTTGTGCATGACTTCATTGATAGTTATATGCAACCACGTAAAGCATGGCAGTACAGTCCTGCAACAAGACGTGTTCGTAGAGCACCTAACATTTCTTATGACACATTAACAACCGCTGGTGGTGGTATTGTCACTGTTGACCAGTTTGGTGGATTTAACGGAGCACAAGATCGTTATGATTGGTCTTATGAAGGCAAGCAAAAAATGATTGTTCCTTTCATGAACGATGCTTTAGCTGAAAACCCTATCGCAGTCACACATGGTGTTGGACATTTAAATCCTGATTATGTTCGATTTGAGGAACTTGATGTGCACGTTGTTCATGCGCAACTAAGTCCAGGACAAAGACACCTATATGAGTCTAGAACTTTTTATTTCTTAGATGGTCAACCAGGACTGCTAGTGTACCAAGATATGTATGACGGCAACCAAGAGTTAATGCGTACATACATGCAAACGCACGTACAGGGTCAATTTGGTGGTACAGGCATGCTATCCGAAGATATCTGTAACGTTCAAGGTGAATATACTTTTGACTTTGCTACGAGAACTTATTCTGGCGGTAGTATCATGGGTCCAGCAGTTCAGCCAAGGGCTCCAATTTTTAATGGTGAAGAAAAAGCTGTTAGCTTCTATACACCAGATGGTTTGAGACGTTACGCAAGGTAATACACTTTTACCATTAACAACTTTTAACATAAAACCCGACTTGAATTATTTAAGTCGGGTTTTATTTTTTATTAAAGCATATGTTCCGCATTTTAATATTACTTAGTACATTTTTTCTTTTACCGATAAGTTCTGCTTCCTCATCAAATTTTAATTATGGATCAGGATTTGCTGCACAGTCTGCTCTTGCAGAAAAGTCTTTAATCAATGCAATGGAGAAAGTTGATGATCGAATTTATGCAGCGGGAGAGCATGGAATTATAATTTATTCAGACGATCTAGGAGATACGTGGACTCAGGCAGAAAGCGTTCCATACACAAGCACTATTACTGACTTAAGTTGCCCAACTAAAAAATCATGTTGGGTAGTAGGCCACGATGCTGTTGTTCTTCATTCTAATGATTACGGCAAGACATGGGTTAAGCAGTATGAAGATATTGATTGGGATGCACCTTTGCTATCTATCCATATGTTTGATGAAAAGGATGGCATCGCATTAGGTGCCTTTGCTTTGTCACTGAGAACATCTGATGGTGGAAAGAGTTGGGGTTATCTATTTGTAGATGATGATGAATTTCAACCTCATTTAAATTTTGCTTATGCCGATTCTCAAATGTGGAGAAAGTCCGCAATGAATGAAGCTTACGCAGTGGGTGAATTAGGAAAATATTATCTTTCTGATGATAGGGGTATGTCATGGATGGCTGTTGAAACAGGATATGAAGGTTCTTACTGGGCAGGTATCAAGGTTGATGAGGGACAATCACTTTTACTAGGTATGTCTGGTAACCTCACATTAATAAGCGATTATGGAGCTGAAGATATTATACCCAGTGACAAGATTACAACTCTCGCTTGTTATGAAAGTGGAATATATGCGGGTGAGTGTAAAACCTTGGCCTTTGAAAGATTATTCATCGGTTCTAAAAACAGTTTAACCAATGCTATAATCTTGGATGATGGACGTATTGCTATAAGTGGTAACGGTGGTGCTGTCTCGGTGGTTGATCTCTTTAGAAAGAAAAATATTGAAACTTGTGTCAGATCTGATCGTTTAAGTAATACATCAATAGTATATCTTGGCAGTGATGAGTTTTTATTAGCAGGTGAAAATGGTTTTCGAAAACACAGTATGACTGAGTGCTATGAAAACTTTACGTCAGAAGACTCAACTTCTCAGGACAGTTATTTTACAATAGATTTAGGATAAAATGGGACGAGTACAGGACAAAGTTGCAATTATAACTGGTGCAGCTTCTGGACTTGGATTTGCAGCTGCGCGCAAGCTTCTTGAAGAGGGTGCAAAAGTAATTCTCACCGATATAAACCGTGAAGTATTAGACTCAATGTCGGAGCGTTTAAGTGATTTCAGTAGGTCACAGTTTCAAGCTATATTTCATGACGTCACTCAAGAAGAGTCTTGGATTGAACTGATTAACAGAGCTGAGAATGATCATGGTAAAATTAACATTTTAGTGAACAGTGCAGGCATTAGTCTAGGCGCTGATGTTGTATCAACTGATTTTGATATTTGGAAAAAGGTACATCAAGTGAATCTCGATAGCGTTTTTCTAGGATGTAAATATGCTGTTCCCGTCATGGGCAAATATGCTCATGGCTCAATCGTTAATATCTCATCGATTTCAGGTATAGTTGCAGGATGGAACACTGCTGCCTACAATTCCTCAAAAGCGGGAGTTCGTCACCTCTCTAAATCAGTAGCGTTATTTTGTGCAAAAAAAGGGTATGACGTGAGATGTAATTCAATTCATCCTGCATTTGTAAACACACCCATTCTTGATCCAATAAAGCAGGCATTTGGTGAGGCTGAAGCTGTTGCTAAATTATCAAGGCAAATTCCAATGAATAAAATTGGAGATACAGATGATGTATCGTATGCCATTTTATATTTAGCATCTGATGAGTCCAAATTTATGACAGGGGCAGAAATTGTTCTTGATGGTGGCTTAAGCGCGATGTAGTTTCATAGCTTAAGCTATGAATAAAAAAACTGCATTAATGGTCGTTCACCAGCCAAGATCAAGCACCGGTGATGTAGGTATTAAATTAAGAGAGCGAGGCTACACACTGGATGTCAGAAGACCAGTGATTGGCGAAAAACTTCCAGAAAATATGGATGAGCATGATTTAGCGGTCATCTATGGTGGACCACCGAGCGCTAATGATGATCTTGATTATATAAAATACGAGATAGACTGGATATCCAAAGTACTTGAATCCAATAAGCCATGCTTGGGAATATGTTTAGGTGCTCAAATGCTTGCCAAGAACCTTGGAGGGTCAGTTCAAAAATCTCATGACCTTACGCTTGAAATTGGTTTTTTTGACATCAATCCCACGGGAGATGGCCATAAGATGTTCCAAAGTCAAAAAAAATTTTTCCAGTGGCACCGAGAAGGCTTTACTGTGCCCCAGTCATGCGAAATTCTAGCTAAGGGTGATCTATTTAGAGAGCAGGCATTTCGATATAAGAATGCTTTAGCTATACAATTTCATCCTGAGGTTAATTTGAAGATGCATCTTCGTTGGTTGTATTACGCAGGCTATATGCTGAAAGAAAAAGGTGCACAAAATCGACGTGAACAACTTACTCATCGACTTAAGCATGGTAAAAAAATAAATTTATGGTTAGACTCTTTTTTAGATAACTACTTATTGAAAGACATTAATTCATGAATTCACTCATTATTCTCTTTGATCAAGTTATCAATCTTTATACATGGGTATTGATCATCAATGTCATTTTTAGCTGGTTGATAGCTATGAATATCTTTAATACTCAGAATAGAATTATTATTGCCGTTTATTATGGAACAAAAAAGTTAACTGATCCACTGCTTAACCCTATAAGAAACTTTCTACCAAATCTTAGTGGGATCGATATATCTCCAGTAGTTTTAATTTTGATTTTGTACTTTATTAGAAATCTACTTTTTGAATATTTTTATATGACAATTGCATTGTAAATTATGGATGAAAATAAATTAATTGATGGAAAAAAAATTGCTGCTGATTTGCGTGCAGAAACTGCCGTTAAGGTAGAAGCTTTTAAAAAAGATTTTAATAAAGTTCCAACCCTTGCAGTTGTTTTGGTTGGTGAAGATCCGGCTAGTCAAGTCTATGTAAAGACGAAAACGAAAATGGCTAAAGAAATTGGTATGGATGTAGAAGACCATTTTTTAGATAAAAGCGTTGCTGAGAGTGATTTATTACAGCTTATTGATGATCTTAACAAAGATGATAAAGTTAATGGCATACTGGTTCAATTACCGCTCCCTTCCCATATCGACTCAAGAGCAATCATCGATTCAATTGATCCTATTAAAGATGCAGATGGATTTCATGCAGTAAATGTTGGCAGAAACTCGATTGGTGGTGAACTCTTAAATAAAACATTTACCCCATGCACACCTCTGGGATGTTACTTGATGTTAAAGAAATCAGTTGCTGATCTTAAAGGGATGCATGCTGTTATTATTGGTAGGTCCAATATCGTTGGGAAACCTATGGCACAATTGCTTTTAGAGGAGTCTTGCACAGTGACTATTGTTCATTCGAAAACAAGAAATATTGAAGAGCTTACCAGGCAAGCAGATATAGTTGTTGCAGCGGTCGGAAGACCACTGATGGTTAAAAAAGATTGGATTAAAGAAGGTGCGATCGTTATTGATGTGGGCATCAATCGTATTGATCATCCTGAAAATCCAGGTAAGACAAAACTCGTTGGTGATGTTGATTTTGATGACGTATTGAGTGTAGCTTCAGCAATCACCCCAGTACCAGGTGGTGTTGGACCCATGACAATCGCATGTTTATTGAAGAATACAGTTGATGCTGCCATACGACAGCAACAATAATTATTTTTTCTCTCTTAATCTCAAAGCATTCAGCTTGATAAAGCCCTCAGCATCTTTTTGAGAATAAATATTATCTGATTCAAAAGTTGCTAGGTTAGGATTGTATAAACTCATTGAGCTCTCACGACCTGTAATAATGGTATTGCCTTTATAGAGTTTTAGCCTGACTTGGCCCTCTACATTCGCTTGAGATTTATCAATCATGGATTGCATCATTTCTCTTTCTGGTGAAAACCAATAGCCGTTGTAGACTAGCTCTGCATACTTAGGAGACAGTTCATCTTTCATGTGAGCTGCTTCTTTGTCTAATGTAATGCTTTCTATGGCTCTGTGGGCGTGATAGAGGATTGTTCCACCAGGCGTTTCGTATATGCCCCTCGATTTCATGCCAATGTACCTGTTTTCAACCAAATCAACCCTACCAATGCCATGTTTTCCGCCCATCTCGTTTAAGGCTTTCAACAATTCAAAGGGCGTCATGCTTTGTCCGTTGAGAGCGCAGGCATCGCCTTGTTTAAACTCAATGGTGATCTCTTCTGGAGTATCCGGAGCATCTTCTGGTGATACAGATCTTGTGTATACATAATCAGGAGCTTCTTCCCATGGATCTTCAAGGACTTTACCCTCAGCAGAAGAGTGCAAAATATTTTCATCAATACTGAAAGGTTGTTCGCCTCTTTTATCTTTGGCAATCTCAATGCCGTGTTGATCAGCATACTCAACCAAGGATGTTCGAGATGTAAGATCCCACTCTCTCCATGGACTGATGATTTTAATATCTGGTTTATGATAATAATAACCCAACTCAAATCTAATTTGATCGTTACCTTTGCCTGTCGCACCATGCGATACAGCATCGGCACCCACTTTGTTTGCAATTTCAATTTGTTTTTGTGCAATCAAAGGTCTCGCAATAGATGTGCCTAAAAGATAGTAGCCTTCATAAAGTGGATTAGCTCTAAACATTGGGAATACGTAATCTCGGACAAATTCTTCTTTGAGATCTTCAATGAATATTTCTTTAACACCTTGCTGAGTTGCTTTTTTCTTAACCAAATCATAATCTTCATCTTGGCCTAAGTTAGCGGTAAACGTAACGACCTCGCACGAGTAGGTTTCTTTAAGCCATCTTAATATAACGGATGTATCGAGCCCACCTGAGTAAGCGAGAACAACTTTATTTACTTTATCCATGATTTCTTAGTTCACTTTTTCTTACTTGAGGACTTGAGTTGACCGCATGCAGCCATAATATCTTGCCCTCTTGTTTTTCTAACAGGGCTTGCATAACCTGCATTTTTAATGATGTCACTAAATTTCTTAATTTGCTCTTTATCAGAGCATTCATAGGGTGAATTAGGCCACGGGTTAAAGGGAATAAGATTAATTTTTGCTGGAATTCCTGAAATTAATTTAACCAGTTTACGTGCATCGGCCACGCCGTCATTGACCCCTTTGAGCATCACATACTCGAACGTGATGCGTTTTGCATTTTTAGCTCTTGGATATTCTCTGCACGATTTTATTAATTCTTTTAAGGGAAACTTTTTGTTTATTGGTACAATCTCATTGCGTAATTCATCGTTTGTTGCATGCAGTGAAATGGCAAGCCTTGAGTCTACCTCTTCTCCCCATTTCATTATTTCAGGGACTATTCCTGATGTACTCAGTGTTATTCTCTTCGTTGATAATTGAATTCCCTCCTTATCACCCATAATTTCTGCAGCTTGTTTGACATTATTATAATTATAGAGAGGTTCTCCCATGCCCATGAAAACAACATTTGAAATCTTTCTTCCGTGTGTATTTGACCAATCAGATAATTCATCCTTAGCCACGAGTAATTGTGAAACAATTTCTTCACTGGTTAAATTACGGACTAACTTTTGTGTACCTGTATAACAAAATGTACAATTTAATGTACAGCCCACTTGTGATGACACACACAAGGTTCCTCGATTATCTTCAGGTATAAAAACTGTCTCTATAAGATTTCCATCGTGAAGTTTGAATAACCATTTTTGAGTTCCATCAATAGATTTTTCATGTGTTTGTATTGTCGGTCTTTTAATTTTATAAAATTGAGGGAGTGATGATCTTAATTCTTTAGAGATCGAACTCATTTTTTCAAAATCAGTCTCGCCTTTATTATAAAGCCAGTGCCATATTTGCTTAGCGCGAAATTTATCTTTTGCTTCAATGAGTTCATTCGCGATCAAAGACTTATATATCTCTGATTGACTTAGTCCAATTAAGTCTGATTTTGCATCTGTCATGATTGTTTATGAGCAGGCTTCGTCGATCGCTGCTAATGCTTTTGTAAATCCAATAAGTGAATATGTATCTGTTATTTTGGTTCCTCTGCTAGAGATACTCTTTACTTTTACGCGTGCCCCGTTCTTCATATCTTTTATGAGTTTCTTATCATTTTCGCCGTCTGCCAGCCAGGCTCTTGATTCAACTGTGAAAAATTTGTAGTTGCTGTTGTTGATGCTGACTTCAACCATACTTTTGGGCTTGAAAGTAAATCCAGTATCGACACTAGCTTCATGAGAGGTCCCATCATCCTGGAAATTTGTAATCATTAAAGCATGCTCGCCACGATTAAGGTCTGAGGGATTGGTCGCAATCGGTTTTGAAATGATGTAGCAAATTTTAGATGTTCCATCTTTAAATTCTTTTGCTTGCCATGCTCCACTTTTGCCAAAAGAGCCGAGATGAATTACATCCATAACTGCAAAAGCATTTATTGAACTCAGCAGTAATATTGATAGAATAAGTTTGAAATTAATAAATTTCATAGCCTGTAATTTATATCGAGATTCATAATTATGAAAGCAATTGTTTGTAAAGAATTCGGACCTCCAAGTTCATTGGTTTATGAGGATGTTGAAGTTCCTGAGCTAAAAAAAAGTCAAATACTCGTTAACGTGCATGCTGCTGGAGTCAATTTTCCAGATACCCTAATCATACAAGATAAGTATCAAGTAAAACCACCTCTTCCTTTTTCACCAGGTGGTGAAATATCAGGAACCATTAGCGCAGTTGGTGAAAGCATCACAGATTGGAAAGTTGGTGATGAGGTTGTTGCCATGACAGGTTTTGGAGGCTTCAGAGAACAAGTGATTGTCAGTGCTGCTCAAATTTATAAAAAGCCAAGCAGTATGGATTTTACTACGGCTTCTTGCTTTACATTAACTTATGGTACATCACAATACGCTTTAAAAAATCGTGGCCAACTCAAAGAAGGTGAAACGTTATTGGTTCTTGGGGCAGCTGGAGGTGTTGGTATATCAGCCGTTGAAATTGGTAAAGCGCTTGGCGCTAAAGTTGTTGCAGCTGCATCATCTGATGAAAAATTAGAAGTATGCAAACAGTATGGTGCAGATGAAGTAATTAATTATGGTGGTTATGATTTAACAGACCGTGAACAAGTTAAACAATTTAGAAGTGAAATCGCTAAAGCAACAGGTGGCAAAGGACCTGATGTTATCTATGATCCTGTTGGCGCTGATTTTACTGAACCTGCGTTAAGGAGTATTGCATGGAATGGACGTTTTTTAGTTATTGGTTGGGCAGCGGGCCATATACCTAAAATCCCTATGAATCTTTATTTGATAAAAGGATGCTCAGCTGTAGGAGTATTCTGGGGACAGTTTACAGCTTTAGAACCACAAAATCATTTGGATAATATGAACCAACTGACGAGCTGGTATGAAGAAGGTAAATTAAAAGCACCTGTTACTCAGGTTCTCCCACTTGAAAGAGGACAAGAAGCTCTTGAGACAATTCTTGCACGTAAAGCTACCGGGAAGATTGCTCTGACGACTTCTTTCTATCAGACCTAGTAATTTTTAATTATAAATTTTATATTTTCATTAAACATAATTGTAATATTAGTTTTAATTTTTTGTAATATTTTCTTATTAAAATTGAAAGAATTTTTAAAGGAAATTTTTATGAAAAATCATCTCACGTCTTTTATCAGCGTATTTATATTTTTATCATTTACATCACTACCTGCATTTTCACATCAGACATTTTATGTTACCAACCCAAATGATAATCAGGGAGGATCATTGAGAGATGCACTTAATATGGCTTCAAAAAGTAACCACGGATCACGAATATATATTTCATTTAAAGATGATATAAAAATTTCTAAAACACTTAATTACTCTGGTCAGTATCCAGTTGAAATTCATGGACTAGGTCAGACAGTGTTCACTGGCATTAACACGACATTAATTTCTTCCTCAAACGGTGCAGATGTGTCAATTTCAAGATTAAATTTTAGAGGTCCAGGTGGATTTTCAATTGAAAATAGAGGAGATTTGAACTCTGATGGTGGAAAAGGAATTTTCATAGACATAAGAGATGATCAAACTGGCATGGTGAGTCTTAATTTAAATGAAGTAAAAGTTTCAGATGTTGCTAACCACGGTATCCATGTTTCTGATTGTAATTTAGCTGATAAATGTGGTGGCGGTGGCGGTGGAGCTGGAGAAGGATCTGATGCATCAATTACTCTAAATTTTAGTAATGTGGTAGTAGAAAATGTAGGTAATGGAAAATTTGACGCAGATGGTGTTAGAGTTGATGAGAGAGGAATAGGAAGTATATATTTCAATTCAGTGAATTCTTTGTATACAAAAGTTGGTGCTGATGGCGTGGAGTTAGATGAAGGTCAATCTGGAAGTGTTGTGGCGATTGTTAATAATTCTTCATTCACAGATAATGGAGCCTATTGTAATCCAGACTTACTAAAGCCCTATATGCCAAAGGTTGATGAAGCAGAGTTTAAAGATGGTGAAATGAAAGAGTCTGATATTCCAGGAAAAATTAATGGAACTCAAGATGATGGATGTTTTGAAAGAGAGGTTGATTTGTATGACTCCGGTTTTGTTGAAGAGTATGAATTTGGTATAGATTTAGATGATGGCTTTGATATTGATGAAGCTGGTCCTGGCTCCTTACGAGTAGATATGGTTGGCTCTATCATAAACAATAATCTGGATGAAGGTGTAGATTTTGATGAGGAAGACGCAGGTGGAATTAACGTTGCCTTTATTTCATCAATTGCATCTGGGAACAATGATGATGGTTTCAAAAATTCAGAAGAAGGTGATGGTAGTATAAAAGGTCTCTTATTAAATGTTGTATCTGCAAATAATGGTGGTAAAGGAGCAGTATTAGAAGAAGAGGACAGCGGATCATTAAATGTAGATGTAAAGGGCACGACTACAAAAGAAAATGATGATATGGATAATACTGGTCTCGAAATTGTACAGGATGGTGATGGCTCTGGTTTATTAACTATAATAAACTCGGATATATCTGATGGTATTGATGATGAAGGCGTTACTATTAGAAACTAATCTAGTTTCCGCTTTTAGATGTTGAATTCATTTTTTTAGCCAACTCAATATCTAAATTTGAAACGCCACCTATGTCATGTGTTGAGAGAACGACCTCTACAGTACTGTAAACATTAAACCATTCAGGATGATGATCTTTCTTCTCAGCGTATATAGCCATAGCTGTCATCCAACCAAAGGCTTGAATAAAATCTTTAAATTTAAATGTTTTAGTAATTGCATTACGACCTTTGACCATTTTCCAGCCTGATAAGCGTTTCAGTTTTTGTGTAACCTCTGTTTTTGTAAGTTTTTTAATCATGGTGATGGGTTGGGTATCTCCTTATGTACATTTCTGATTTCATTCATAATCTCTTTATTTAAATCGAGATGAATACTATCAATACAGGCTTTCAATTGCTCCATTGTCGTTGCGCCAATTATGGTAGATGTGACAAAAGGTTGTATGTCACAAAATCTGATAGCTAATTGTGAGGGATCCAGTTCATGTTTTTTTGCAATTTCAACATACATTTCAATCGCCTTCATAGTTTTTTCATTTTTGTATCTATACATTAGAGGACCGTCGCCAAACAAAGCCATTCTTGATCCTTGAGGCATCTGCCCGTTCAAATATTTTCCAGACAATGTTCCTTGAGCTAATGGTGAATAAGCAAGTAACCCTACTTGTTCATGAGCAGCAACTTCAGAAAGACCAATTTCGAAACCTCTGTTCACCAAATTATAAGCATTTTGTATGGACGCTACGCGAGGAAGGCCTTTGGCCTCAGCATGCTGAAGATACTTCATCGTACCCCACGGCGTTTCATTGGAAAGACCAATTTCCCTAACTTTTCCTTGCTTCACCAGTTCACCGAGAGCTTCAAGGGTTTCATCAAGTGGAATAGAATCAGAGGTATCCATGTGCTTGTACTCAAGACGTCCTGAAAACGCACCAAAAGGCCTATCAGGCCAGTGCACTTGATAAAGATCAATATAATCGGTTTGTAGTCTTTTAAGACTGCCCTCAACGGCATAAAAAATTTGCTCTTTAGTCAGTCTTGGAATCTCTTCATTTTCTCTTAGCCACGACATTCCTGAGCGTCCTGCTACCTTTGTTGCGAGAATAACTTTATCTCTATTCCCTCGTGCCTTAAACCATGAACCAATGTATTCCTCAGTCAGTCCCTGTGTCTTGGCTTTTGTGGGTACGGCGTAAATTTCTGCAGTGTCAATAAAGTTGACTTCATGAGCCAGGGAATAATCTAACTGGTCATGCGCATCAGCTTCGGTATTTTGCTCTCCCCAAGTCATTGTGCCGAGACAAATGGAGCTTACATCTATATCGGATCGTCCTAATTTTCTAAATTCCATTAGCTTGACCTCTTTCGTTTAAGAATTTCACTCATAGATAATGCCATATCACTTACTGTTTTCTCAATGGGAGTAGGCTCCCAATTAAATATAGAAACTGTTGGTGAAGTGTCGGTGCTATAGCTGCCTCTTTTAATATTTTTTAATATCCCCTTCATTTCTCTATTAAATAATGCAAGGACTCTAAATATTAAAGTTGGAATAATTTTAGTAGATATTTTTGAAAATCCATTGTCTTTTGCAATTTTTGCAATTTTTGTTATGTGATAGTCTTTAGATGAAGTCGTCAGTATTCTTTTGCCGTCACTTTCATCAGATTTGAGAGCCTGTACATGTAATTTTGCAGTGTCTCTTACATCAGATATATGCATATAAACATTTGGCAGAGCTGGAAACTTGCCCAGTATCATTTTTGCCATAAAATCTGCAGAGGCTCCCTGAGTATCATCACTTAATAGGGGCCCCATTACAAATCCCGGATGGATTGTTGTCATTCTCAATTCTTTATTCTCATCAGCATTAATAAAATTCCATGCGTCTTTTTCTGCAAGTGTTTTGCTTTTAGTGTAAGCGCCGACATCTTTTTGTGTATTCGTCCAGTCGTCGCCGCTACAAATTTTTTTATCATGGCCATAGGCTATGGCGACAATTGAAGA
>JACWEC010000070.1 GCA_014653725.1 Pelagibacterales bacterium SAG-MED32
GCAAACTTAAATCATCATTCCTTATGGGCAAGAATGTACCCGCCCCTACATGGAGGGTTACTTCAATTAGTTGATTGTTTTTTTTAAGATGATTAATCATAGCTTCATTGAAATGCAGTCCTGCAGTTGGAGCTGCAATTGAGCCCTTTTCAGTTGCATAGACGGTTTGATAATCATTAAAGTCCTTAAAGTCACTTTGTCTTTTTTTTTTTGTATATAGGGTGGTAAGGGCATGTTTCCCTCATTTTCTATAAATTTGTCAAATTCTTTATTTGAACAGTCAAATTCTACTTCAATTTCTCCATATGTAAGTTTTTTATTAACAGTGCATATGATTCTTTCATTAAATTGAATGTTTTGGCCAACGCTTATTTTTTTTCCTGGTTTTGCAAATGCAAACCACTTCGTGTCTCCTATATTTTTGTGTAATGTTATTAGAAAATTTATTCCATTGCTTTGCCCTTTGAGAAGTATTGGAATTACTCTAGTATTGTTTATGACAACTAGGTCTTTTACCCCAACATAATTTAAAAAATTAGAGAAACTTGTATCAATATATGGATTATCGCAAACCAGCATCTTCGACTCTTGTCTAGGACTGCAAGGCCTATCCGCAATCAACTCATCAGGTAGATCAAAGTCATAATGACTTAGTTTCATTGCTTAAAGATCAGCAAGAACCTTTACTGAAACCATTTCATCAGGATCATCTACGGTCCCAGATCCAGGCGCACCTCTTTTCAAGCCATCAACAAACTCCATTCCTTCGATTACTTGCCCGAATACAGTGTATTGTCCGTCTAAGTGAGGAGCCGCATCAAAGCAAATGAAAAATTGGCTGTTAGCAGAGTCAGGATCAGCAGTTCTTGCCATTGAAACAGTACCTCTTAAATGAGAAGTATTGCTAAATTCATTTTTTAAATCAGGTTTATCGGAACCGCCTGTTCCATTTCTATTTTCTCCATCACCTGTTTGCGCCATAAAACCTTCAATTACCCTATGAAAGGGAACTCCATCATAAA
>JACWEC010000071.1 GCA_014653725.1 Pelagibacterales bacterium SAG-MED32
CAACATCTTGACACTTACTTCTTTAGGCAGGCCTCCAACATTGTGATGTGACTTGATGACTGAAGTTGGCCCCCCATGAAAACTTTGACTCTCTATTATGTCTGGGTAGATCGTGCCTTGAGCTAAAAATTTTGCTTTAGAGATTTTGCTAGACTCAGCGTTAAATATTTTAATAAACAAATTACCAATAATTTTACGTTTTTTTTCTGGATCAGATACTCCTTTAAGGGAAGTGAAGAATCTATTCTTGGCATTAACTGTAATAAGCTTTGATTTAAAATGTTTTTTGAACAAATTTTGAACTTCCTCAGTTTCATCTAACCTCATTAACCCAGTATCGACATAGATACATGTCAATTGTTTGTTAATTGCTTTTGAAATTATTGCTGCAGTCACCATACTGTCAACTCCTCCAGATAAACCGCAAATGACATGGTTTTTTTCAACCTTAATCTTTATTTTGGCAACTTGATTTTTAAGATAGTTTTGCATGCTCCATGTAGGTTTAGTTTTGCATATATTGATTATGAAGTTCTCGATTATCTTTTCACCTTGATGTGTGTGAACTACTTCAGGGTGAAATTGAAGACCGTAAATATTTAGTTTTTTATTTTCTATGCCCACAAATTTAGAGTTTTTACTTTTCGCTATGGTTGTAAAATCATTAGGCAATTTAATCGCCTTGTCACCATGACTCATCCATACATAATGTTGCTTATTTTTTAACTTAATGTTTTGAAAGAGCTTACTTTTATGCGTGTGCGTAATTAATGTTTTGCCAAATTCGCGTTCCTTTGATATTTCAACCCTACCTCCAAGTTGATGAACTATAAGTTGCATTCCGTAACAAATTCCTAGAATTGGAATATTTAGCGAAAAAATTTTCTTATCAATTTTTGGTGTACGCGACTTATGAACACTTGCAGGTCCTCCTGAAAATATAATTCCAGTTGGCTTCGTATCCTTAATTTTATGCAACAGGTTCTTATTGCTAACAATTTCACAAT
>JACWEC010000008.1 GCA_014653725.1 Pelagibacterales bacterium SAG-MED32
TATGGCAAAAGATAAAAAAAAGAATGTTTCTGAAAAAAAAACTGAAGAGAATGTTGAAGAAGTTCAGGTAAAGGAAAATATTGACCATTCAGAACTCGAACAAAAGTTAAAAGAGGCAGAAAATCAAATTTTACTATCTCTCGCAGATAACGATAATCTAAGAAAAAGATTTGACAGAGAAAAAGAGGATCTCAGTAACTATGTTATTTCTAGTTTCGCAAAAGAAATCTTGTCTGTATTGGATAATTTAGAGAGAGCATTAAAATCGATAGATCTAGATGAATTAAAAAAATCAGATCAAAATATTTCACAGTTTGTTGAAGGTATTGAATTAACAGAAAAACAAATAATAACGGTTTTTGAAAAGTTCAAAATTGAAAAAATTAATTCTTTAGACCAAAATTTTGATCCAAACTTGCATCAAGCTATGTTCGAAGTAGAAAATCCTGATAAGCAGCCTGGTACCATTACTGAGGTAGTACAAGAGGGATACCGTATAGGGGATAGGCTTTTAAGACCTGCTATGGTAGGCGTCGTCAAGAAAAAAAACTAATAATATCAATAATATAAATCAATATAATATTAGCGAATTTAGTAAAAATACTTTCAATTGAGGGGGGTTGCACACAAAAATCAACTACCTATATATAAGTTAAATCAAACAAAGAGAATTTAATGGGAAAAGTAATTGGTATAGATCTAGGAACAACTAATAGTTGTATCTCAATAATGGATGGTAAAGATCCAAAGGTAATAGAAAATGCGGAGGGTTCACGTACTACACCTTCCATTATAAGCTTTGGTGCTGAAAGTGAAAAACTAGTTGGTCAACCAGCTAAAAGACAAGGCGTTACAAATCCAGAAAATACCTTTTTTGCTATTAAAAGACTCATGGGTCGTTCTTTTGAAGATCCAATGGTTCAAAAAGACTCAGACATGGTGCCATTTAAAATTATAAAATCAGAAAATGGTGATGCATGGGTAGAATCTGGAAATGAAAAGTATTCTCCATCACAAATTTCTGCGTTTGTATTACAAAAACTAAAAGAAGATGCAGAAAGATATTTAGGAGAGTCTGTTGAGAGAGCAGTGATTACCGTACCAGCTTATTTTAATGATGCGCAAAGACAAGCCACCAAAGACGCAGGTAAAATAGCTGGACTAGAAGTTGAAAGAATTGTTAATGAGCCCACGGCTGCTGCACTAGCATATGGTTTAGACAAAAAAGATGGCAAAACAATTGCTGTTTATGATTTGGGTGGAGGTACTTTTGATATTTCAATATTAGAGATTGGTGATGGCGTATTTGAAGTTAAATCAACTAATGGTGATACATTCCTTGGTGGAGAAGATTTTGACTCAAGACTTCTCAGTTATTTAGCTGATGAATTTAAGAAAGAAAATAATATTGATCTGACAAAAGATAAATTAGCCTTACAGAGACTCAAAGAGTCAGCAGAGAAGGCTAAAATAGAATTATCATCTACTTCTCAAACAGAAATCAATCTTCCGTTTATTACGGCAGATCAATCTGGCCCAAAGCACTTAAATATTAAAGTTACAAGAGCTAAACTTGAAACATTAGTTGATGATTTAATCGAAAAAACAATCAAACCATGTGATGCCGCGTTAAAGGATGCAGGTTTAAGTGCGGGTGAAATTGACGAAGTTGTTCTTGTTGGTGGTATGACAAGAATGCCCAAAGTAATTGAAACCGTTAAAAACTTCTTTGGCAAGGAACCTAACAAAGGAGTTAATCCTGACGAAGTGGTAGCTCAAGGTGCAGCTATTCAAGCAGGAATACTTCAAGGTGATGTTAAAGATGTTTTATTGCTAGATGTTACCCCTCTCTCACTTGGCATTGAAACTTTAGGTGGAGTATTCACAAAACTTATCGATAAGAATACGACAATACCTACAAAGAAAAGTCAGGTTTTCTCTACCGCAGATGATAATCAAACAGCAGTTACAATACGTGTATGCCAAGGCGAAAGAGAGATGGCATCAGATAATAAACTTCTAGGCAATTTTGATCTCGTTGGAATTCCGCCAGCACCAAGAGGAGTGCCTCAGGTTGAAGTGACTTTTGATATTGATGCTAATGGTATTGTAAATGTATCCGCCAAGGATAAAGGAACTGGAAAAGAACAACAGATTAAAATTCAAGCATCTGGTGGCCTAAGCGAAGAAGAAATAGAAAAGATGGTAAAAGAAGCTGAGGCAAATGCAGAGTCTGATAAGAAGAAAAGAGAAACCGTCGATGTTAAAAATCAAGCTGATACGATGGTACACTCAGCAGAAAAAAATCTTAAAGAATTTGGTGACAAGGTTTCAGATCAAGAAAAAAGTGCAATCGAGAATGATGTTAAGACTTTGAAAGAAGCAATTTCTTCTGATGACATAGAAAAAATTAAAACTGGATTGGAAGCATTAACTCAATCTTCTATGAAACTAGGTGAAGCTATGTATAAAGCTCAACAGCCAGATGCTCCTTCACCAGAAGGTGGACCAGCAGGCGGTGAACCTAATGATGCAAAAGAAAACAATGAAAAAGTTGTTGATGCAGAATTTGAAGAAGTTAAAGAAGACAATAAAGAATCGTAAGCGGGTAAGCTTATGTCAAAAAGAGACTATTATGAAGTTCTTGGTGTATCCAAGTCTGCTGACGATTCTGAGATAAAAAAATCCTATAGAAAACTTGCAATGAAATATCATCCTGATCGAAATCAGGGAGATGCAGAAGCTGAAGTAAAATTCAAAGAAGCTAGTGAGGCATACGCGGTTCTTCAAGATAAAGAAAAAAGGTCTGCTTATGATCAGTTTGGTCATGCAGCTGTCGACGGAAGCTCTGGACAAGGTGGTGGTGGATTTGATTTTTCTTCATCGGCTTTTCAGGATATTTTTGAGGATTTTTTTGGCGGTGACTCATCTTTTTTTGGAGGGGGCAGAAACAGAAGGAGGAAGTCAAACAATCGGGGCTCTGATTTAAGATATGATATTACAGTTTCACTTGAAGAAGCCTATAATGGAAAAAAATTCAAAGTAAAAATACCTACACAGGTTCAATGTGAGGTATGTTCTGGCTCAGGAGCATCTAAAGGAAGTCAACCCATCACGTGTCAATCATGTGGAGGAAGAGGACAAATTAGATCACAACAAGGTTTCTTTTCGATTCAACAAACTTGTCCTACCTGTCAGGGAACGGGTTCAACAATATCTGATCCTTGTAATCCATGTCGTGGTTCCGGCCGAACTCAAAAAACAAAAAGTCTAATGGTTAAAATACCAAAAGGAGTTGATGATGGATCAAGAATAAGACTAAGCGGCGAGGGTGAAGCTGGCACAAATGGTGGTCAACAAGGCGATTTGTATATTTTTGTTAACGTCAACGAACATAGTATATTTGCCAGAGAAGATGAAAATCTTTTTGCCGAGGTACCTATTTCAATGATTGATGCTGCGGTTGGCGGATCTATTGATGTGCCTATTATAGATGGTGGTAAAGCAAGATTAAAAATACCTCAGGGAACTCAAACAGGAGATCAATTTAGACTTAAATCGAAAGGAATGCCTAACGTAAGAAGCGGATATCTTGGCGATTTATATATACAAACCAAAGTCGAAACACCTGTGAATTTAAACAAAAAACAAATTGAGATTCTAAAGTCCTTTCAAGAAGTCAGTAATAATGAAGAAAATCCTCTTAGCTCAGCTTTTTTTAAAAAAGCCAGAGATTTCTGGAAAACAAAAAATTAAATACCATTACTTTTTTCTTTATTTGAATTATCTTTAAAAAATGAAAAAAATTAAAGTGATTGTAACGGGTGCTTCAGGTCGTATGGGCACGCAAATAGCAAAAAGAATTGTTCAAGATAAATCTTTTACATTGTTTGGAGCAACCGAGAGTGTTGGTCATCCTTCAATAGGAAAAGATATAGGTCAAATTTTAAAAACAAAAAAAACTGGTATTTTAATTACAGATAACATTATTGAACTATTTGCAAAAGCTGATGCAGTTATTGATTTTACAGTTCCAAAAGCAACATTAGAGCATGCAAAATATTCTGCACAAGCAAGAATTGTTCACGTAATTGGAACAACTGGTTTCAGCAAAAGCCAGTTACGTAAAATAGATTTTGCTGCGCAGCACGCTACAATTATTAAATCTGGCAATATGAGTTTGGGAATAAATTTATTAGAGAGTATTGTAAAAATTGCTTCCTCAAAATTAGATAGCTCTTTTGATATAAAAATAAATGAAACTCATCATAAACATAAAATTGATGCACCATCAGGAACAGCAATAATGCTTGGCAAAGCTGCTGCTAGTGGGAAAAGTAAAAAATTGGAAAATATAATGAAGATTAATCGCACTAATACAATTGGTAAAAATATAAAAAATAAAATTGTAATGTCGTCCTTTAGAAAAGGTGAAACCATTGGAGACCATGAGGTAATATTCTCATCAAATGATGAAACGATTAGAATTCAGCATATAGCTGAAAATAGGGGCATTTTTGCCAATGGAGCTCTTCAAGCTGTAAAATGGGGAATGGATAAAGGACCAGGCCTTTTTTCGATGACCGACGTTTTGAATATTTAGAACAGTAATAAATAGCTTATGCAAAGAGCTGAACGTGCAACAAAAATAATGAGTATATTAAATAAAATATATCCTAAAACTCCTATACCTCTAAATCACAAGAACAAATTTGAACTTTTAATTTCTGTTCTTTTGAGTGCACAATGTACTGATAAAAGAGTGAATGAAATTACACCAATACTTTTTAAAGAAGCAAATAATGCAAAAAAAATGCAAACGTTATCTAAAAATAAAATATACAAGATTATAAGACCGTGTGGCCTTGCTCCCCAAAAGTCTAGCGCTATCCATAGATTATCTAAAATATTAGTTAATAATTTTAATGGGAGGGTACCAGAAAGTTTTGACGAACTTGAAAAGCTTCCTGGTGTTGGCCATAAAACAGCCAGTGTAGTAATGTCACAAGGTTTTGGTCATCCAGCTTTTCCTGTTGACACACATATTCATCGATTAGCACAAAGATGGGGACTTACTAATGGAAAAAATGTAACTCAAACAGAAAAAGATTTAAAAAAAATCTTTCCAATGCATAGTTGGAATAAACTTCATTTACAAATTATTTTTTATGGAAGGGAGTATTGTGAAGCAAGAAAATGTTTTGGCTTAGAGTGTAAGATTTGCAAGACCTGTTTTCCTGATAGAAAAAAGCCAGTACAAACAAAAAAACCTTAATAGATATTTTTGCAATAGGGAGTTGATAGTTTGACGGTAACTGCTAGAGTTCTTTCGTTATGACAAATAAAGTAGCATTGATAATTGGCGCTGGTGATAGTCTAGGTTCGTCAATAGCTAGAGTTTTTGCAAAAGATGGGTTTACTGTTGTGGTTGCAAGAAGAAATGGTGATAAGTTATCTGAGTTAGCTGCAAAAATTAAAAAAAATGGTGGTGAATGTTTCTTTTATTCACTTGATGCAAGAAAAGAGGATGATGTCATTAGTTTAATTAATAAAATTGAAAACGAAATCGGAGAGATCTTGGTTGCAGTATACAACATAGGGGCAAATATCAGGTACGGCATATTAGAAACAACATCAAGAAAGTATTATAAAGTTTGGGAAATGGCTGCATTCGGTGCATTTCTTATGGGGAGAGAAGTTGCAAAAAAAATGGTTCCTAGAAAAAAAGGGACTATAATTTTTACTGGTGCATCGGCAAGCGTCAGGGGTAAAGAGGGTTTTGCCGCTTTTTCAGGAGCAAAGCATGCAAAGCGGGCTTTATCACAGAGTATGGCAAGAGAGTTAGGGCCTAAAGGAATTCATGTTGCGCATGTTGTTATTGATGGGGCAATTGATACCCCATGGGTCAATGAATTGTTTCCTGATTATGTGAAAGAAAAGAAAAAAGTTGATGGACTAATGAATCCGGATGATATTGCACAGAACTACTTAATGATACATAATCAACCAAAAAACGCGTGGACTTATGAAATAGATCTGCGACCTTGGGTGGAGACATGGTAGATAATAAATATGACATCGTAGGTATTGGTAATTCTATTGTTGACGTAATTACAGACGTAGAAGATCAATTTTTGAATGAGCACGAATTGAGAAAAGGCCTCATGTCTTTAGTGGACTTAGATGGTATTAAAAATATCTCAGAGAAAATTGATATTAAAAAAACTGTGTCTGGTGGATCAGTTGCAAACTCAATAGTTGCTCTAGCTCAAAATAATATGAAAACAGCTTTTATTGGAAAAGTTGGAATAGATGAAGTAGGGAACGCGTTTGTTGACGGATTAAATAAAGAAAATGTATTTTTCGCGAATGTCCCTCAGTCTGATGAGAGTGAAACAGGTCGATGTTTAGTTATGGTAACCCCTGATGCTCAAAGGACAATGAGCACCTATTTAGGAATTTCCCAAAAACTAAATTCTGGTGATGTTAATGAAGATGTTATTTCACAGTCAAAAATCACTTATCTAGAGGGATATCTTTGGGACCTAGATGATGCCCAGGTTGCAATCAAAAAAGCAACAAAGGTAGCTAAGGAAAATAATAAAATTGTAGCATTCAGTGTATCTGACGTATTTTGCATTGAACGTTTTAAAGATAGCTTTTTGAGTTTAATTAATGAAGAAGCTGATATTATTTTTGCAAACGAAGAGGAAATTAAATCTCTATTAGGAACATCAGACTTGGATGAAAGCATAAACATTATCAAAGATAAAAATAAGATATTCGCAATAACACTTGGTGAAAATGGAGCAATGATTATAAATAATGAAGAAATAATTAAAATTGAACCCCAAAAAATAGATAATCTTGTTGATACAACAGGAGCTGGCGATCTATTTGCAGCCGGATTTTTGTTAAAATATATTCAGGGACAGCCCCTTGAAGAATGTGGTAAAGAAGGAGTTAAATTTGCTTCTAAGGTAATACAAGTCTACGGGGCTAGATTATAAAATTTAACTATCTAGAATTTTATCAATTTCATTAATAACTGCATCTGAAGTTATTAAATCTATATCATCTCCGCCAAAACTCTGCGACGCAATAAAATTAATGTTTGTGAATTGATCATTTAAAAATTTGACTGCACTTGTTGGACCACAGATTTTTAACAATGGACACATATTAGTTGAGAGCATTTGACCAGTTCCGCTGTCATTAGTTATAGCAATATCTAAATAATTTGTTGATGCCATCACCACTTCAATTCCTGGGTAATTTTCAACTTCTTCTTCAGGAAAAAGTGGATTATCTATTACATCAATTATTTCTTTACGAAGATTTTGTTCCTCTGGTCCAAGAAAAAAAACAATATTGAAATTTTTTCTTTCATAAAATTTAGCTACTTCTAAATATTTATCAAATGACCAAATCCTTGTTGGTGTATTTGAACCAGGCGCAATACCAATATACTTTTTACTGGGATCAAACAACTTATTTAAGGCCTCTGTTATTGCTTGAGGAATATCTATTTCAAATTCTTTTTCATCTTCATAATTTGAAACTAGGTCAAGCATTTCAATAATACTTTTTATATAAAATTTTCTTTCTTTACTAAAAGCTTTAGGTTTTAAGTTAGAAAAAAACCAATTAGCCGTAGATGAAATAAAAATTTTTGTTTTTAGCCTCTTTAAGGCAACGGTTCTGGGCACAGCTTTTTGCGTATCAATGATAATATCAAATTCTTCGTTATTTAAATTATAAACATTTGAGATTTTATTCCAAAAGAAAGGGTTTAGTTTTGCTTTTTCCCATATTTTATCGATATAGTTTGAGGTAAACTTTTTTAGTCTTTGATTATACTCCGTATAGATTGTGTCAGTCATCCAATGAATTTCATAATTTGGAAATCTATCTTTTAATTGATAAACAATTGGCAATTTTAGAATGCCATCTCCAATTTGCTCCCCATTGCTGAAGATTAAAACTTTTTTCATTGGTTTAATTTTGAGTCGTATCTTCTGAAACTTTTATTATTAATTTCCCCTCATTTTCTCCTGAAAATAACTTTTTAATAGAGTTTTCAGCATTCTCTAAACCAGGAACTATATGGTTTTTATATTTAATTTTTCCCTCTTTGATCCAAGTTGTAAGGTCTTGGTAAGCCTCTATGTATCTTTTAAAATAGTCAAAAACAATGAAACCTTTGAGCATTATTCTTTTGATTAATAGGTTTCCCCATGCTGGTCCAGGCACTAATGATTCAGCGTTATAGCCAGATATTAAGCCGCATAAACTTATTCTTCCATTTATATTCATTCTTGTAAGGACAGCATCCGTAATGGTTCCTCCAACGTTTTCAAAATATATATCAACTCCATCAGAACAAAGATCTTTAAGTCTTTTTCTAATATTTTCTGTTTTGTAATTTATTGCTCCATCTATGCCAAGATCATTTACTAACCACTGACACTTCTCATCAGAACCAGTGATACCGATAACTTTGCATCCTTTTATTTTACCAATTTGGCAAACTATAGAACCTACTGCACCCGCTGCAGCTGAAACAACTAATGTTTCACCTGGTTGAGGCTTTGTAATATCTAGTAAACCAAAATAAGCTGTCATCCCTGTCATTCCCAAAATACTCATGTAACTATCTAATGGAAAACCGGTACCTTGTGGTATTTGTCTAACACCTTTACCATTGGTGATAAAATATTCTTGCCATCCACCCATACAATTAACAATCTCACCTTCTTTAAATTTCTGGTTTTTTGATTTCTCAACTACGCCTATTGTTCCGCCTCTCATAATATCTCCAGTTTGCATTGCATCAACATAAGAGGCACGCCCACTCATCCATCCTCTGTTAGCGGGATCAAGCGATAAATAAATATTCCTTATCAAAACGTCATTTTCATTTAATTCTGGAACAGAAGTTTCTTCCATAACTAAATCACCCTCTTTGATATCTCCTACAGGGAAATTTTTTAGTATCCATTGTTTATTAATCATTTTTTTTCTCCCATCATTTTTTTTAAATTTACTTGAGGCATATCTACAATTACACAAGTAGATGTGGCTGTAACAACAGTTCTGTTGTTTTGTTCAAGTCTTCCCTCTAGGAAAGCAATATTTTTTCCTGATTTAACTACTTGGCCATATCCAATTACTTTTCCTGGTTTTGTAGGATATAAAAAATTAGTTTTTAGTTCTATAGTTGGTGGTCTTTTCTTAAAATGGTTTTGAAAGATAAAGGCAAGAGCAGTAGCATCATCAACCATCCCACTTACTATACCTCCTTGAACATCACCTGCAGGATTACAATATTTTTGCTCTACCTCAAATTCCATTTTAATACTTCCAGCAACAGTATTCACTTCAAGAACTGTCATGTTGAATAGGTTAAATAATTTATTTTTGTTAAATAAATTTACCAGTTCTTCGTCTGAAATCTTACTTGTCATTATAAATTACTCTTAATTTGGTTTTTCTGGAAAAACCATTGGACCTAAAGGTCTTCCAGCTAATAAATGAAAGTGAAGATGTGGTACCTCTTGATGTGCGTCATTTCCAGCATTCGCTATAACTCTATAACCATTTCCTCCTGAATTTTCACTAATACCCAACATATCTGCAACCTTCGCAATAGCCCTATTAAATCCAATAATTTCATTATCACTAGCGTTTAGACTAAAGTCATTAATGTCTAGATAGTTTCCTTTAGGAATAATTAATGCGTGAGAAGGTGCTTGAGGCCTTATATCTTTAAAAGAGAGTACAAAGTCATCTTCATAAATTTTATCACAGGGAATTTCACCTCTTATTATTTTTGCAAATATATTATCTTTGTCGTATCTCATTATTTACGTAACCCTGTTTTACCTTCCCTGCTTACTAGCTCTGCGTATATTTGGTCAGCTGAAATATCAAATTTTTTCCAGAGTACAAGCAAATGATATATGAGATCTGCAGATTCATATATTATTTGTTCTGCGTTACCTTGCTCTGCAGCTTCAACTGTTTCAAGAGACTCTTCTTTTAATTTTTCAATGCATTTAGCTTTACCTTCAGATAAGAGCTTGGCTGTGTATGATTTAGAGGGGTCTTCTTTTGAACGTTTTTCAATAGTCTCAAATAATCGAACAAGAACATCAACTTTACTGACCATTATTCATAACCTTCAACAATAGCAAAAAGTCTATCCTTATCTTCACCAAGCAATTTTTTTGCCTCTTGATATTCCTTACTGTTATAAGCTTTTTTTGCATTATCGAATGAAGAGTATTCTACTACGACATTTCGTTCGTACTCTTTTCCCTCAGCAATAACTTGACTTCCTCCACGCACTAAGAACTTACCATCGTATTTTTGCACTGCCTTAGAAGCAAGTTCAGCATACATCTTTTGTTTATCGGGATGAAGTACATTTACTTTTGCAATCCAATAACCTTTCATGATTAGATCCTAACTGGAATATTATTATCAGCAAGATATCTTTTAACTTCACCTATGCTGTATTCACCAAAGTGAAAAATAGAAGCAGCAAGTAATGCACTTGCCCCCCCTTCAAGAATGCCATCGAGAAGATGGCTCAAGTTGCCAACCCCACCTGACGCAATAACTGGTACATTAACTTTTGAAGTAACAGCTTTTAATAGTTTATTGTCAAACCCACTTTTTGTTCCATCTCTATCCATTGATGTAAGCAATATTTCTCCTGCACCTAGTTTTGCCACTTCATTGCAGTAAGTAACAACATCAATGTTGGTTTCTTTTCTCCCACCATGAGTGAATACTTTCCATTGATTTTCAGCGGTTTCTTTTGCATCTACAGCTATCACGATTGTTGATGAACCATACTTGTTTGCAGCCTCAGCTACTAAATCAATATTATCAACTGCTGCTGTATTTATTGAAACTTTATCTGCTCCAAAATGAAGTAAACGTGAAATATCATCCAAATTCCTGACACCTCCACCTACTGTAAGTGGTATGAAACAATTCTCAGCCGTTTTTTTTACCACCTCTAGCAATGTGTCTCTGTTATCACTTGACGCAGTAATATCTAAAAAACAAAGCTCGTCAGCTCCTTCAGCATTATAGATTATAGCTTGTTCGACTGGATCTCCTGCATCAACTAGATCGATAAAATTAACCCCTTTAACAACTCTGCCATTATCAACATCTAAACAGGGTATAATTCTTTTTTTTAACATTATTTACTTAATATTTTTAATGCGTCTTTAATATCAATATTTTTGTCATAAATTGCTTTACCAACAATAACACCTTTCATTTGAGAGTAATTTTTACCTTTGATATTTTTTATATCATCAATTGACGACACACCGCCTGAAGCAACGCACAAAAAACTCGTCATTTTCATGACATTCTCCAGCATATCATAGTTAATTCCTTTTTTCATTCCATCTCTCATCACGTCTGTACATATAATTGAATTCATTTTTAAACCTTCAATCGATAATAAAAATTTCTCAAGATTAATTGACTTAACTTCACTCCAACCACGAAGAGCGACTTGCTCATTTTTAATGTCTAGGGCAATAGACATTTTGTTTGGATATTTCTGAATAGCAGTTTGAAATAATTCATAATCTTCAAATGCTGCTGTTCCAAGTATTACATTTTGTATGCCAATATTGATTAAGGTTTCAACTGATTTTATATTTCGAATACCTCCACCAAATTGCAATTTCAAATTTGTTTTTGACGAAATCTCTTCAATTGACTTTACGTTTTCTGATTGACCCGCCAAAGCTCCATCCAAATCTACACAATGAAGCCAACTTATCCCTAGATCTTCAAATAACTTAGCCTGATCTAAGGGTGAATTATTATAAGTAGTAGATTTATTAAAATCGCCCTGGACAAGGCGTACACATTTACCATCTTTCAAATCAAT
The DNA here is from genome assembly GCA_014653725.1 of Pelagibacterales bacterium SAG-MED32. Taxonomy (GTDB): domain Bacteria; phylum Pseudomonadota; class Alphaproteobacteria; order Pelagibacterales; family AG-422-B15; genus CACNXQ01. The sequence goes on from JACWEC010000008.1 coordinate 11,927, forward strand.
AGCGGGAAATAAGATCATTATGGCTTCCACTCTAAAAAGTTATGAATTATTTTTTTTCCATTTATATGGCTTTTTTCAGGATGGAATTGTGTACCACATATATTTTCCTTGCAAACTGCCGCCGTAATTTGATCAGGGTATTTAGTCGTAGCTATAGAATGTTCATTTTTTTGATTCTGAAAATAAAAACTGTGAACAAAATAAAAATCTGACCCTTGCTCACAATTATCAAATAACTTGTGGTCTGAAAACGTAATCTCATTCCATCCCATGTGAGGGATCTTATATTCTTTAGGAGATGTAATTCTTCTTACTTCACCTGGTATCCAGCCAAAACCTGAGTGTGCACCAAACTCATATGATAGATCAGCCAGCAACTGCATACCCACACATATCCCCATAAAAGGGACTTTATTTTTTATAACCGAAACTTCAAGTGATGCTTGCAAACCTTCTATGTTTAAAATTGCATTTTTACAATCACCGAAAGCACCTACTCCAGGCAACACAATCTTATCGGCTGACTGAATCTCTTTAGGGTCATTGGTCACAATAATATTGTAAGGATTGCTTAAATCTGAGCTTACGCTTTCAAAAGCTTTATGAACAGAATGTAAATTTCCTGAACCGAAATTTATTATAGCTAGATTCATTTACTGAATTCTTTAATGGTATCTAAAACTTCCTCGACATGATTATTAACTTTTACTTTTCGCCATATTTTTAGGATCTTGCCATTTTTGCCCACAAGAAAAGTTGATCTTTCAATTCCCTTGTAGGTTCGTCCGTACATGCTTTTATTAACCCAAACTCCAAATTTTTCACAAATTTTTTCACTCTCATCAGAAAGAAGATTAAATTTTAATTTATATTTTTCAGCGAATTTACTTTGACGTTGAACAGAGTCTTTTGAAATTCCAAAAACCGTAGTCTCAAACTTGTTGAATTTTTTTAAATTACTTTGGAATTCACAAGATTCCTTTGTGCAGCCTGGGGTATCGGCTTTTGGATAAAAATAAATGATGGTCATATCTTTAGCTGGCAATTTAACTGCATCACCCTTTTGGTTATTAAGCTTAAAGGATGGAAGTTTTTGTCCTTCTTTTAGCATGATTATAGTTGGCCTTTTGTAGACGGTACTATGTTGCCCTCGCGTTTATTTACTTGAACTGCTAATCTTAAGCTTCGCGCAAGGGCTTTAAAGCATGACTCAATGATGTGGTGATTATTTTCTCCGTAAATATTCTCAACATGTAGGGTCGTTCCACTTGCCTGCGCAAATGCCTGAAACCATTCTTTAAAAAGCTCTGTATCAAAATCACCTTGTGAAGAAGTTATTTTGGGTGCACTAAATTTTACATTCCATATTAAGTAAGGACGATTGGATAGATCAAGGGCAACTCGTGAAAGCGTTTCATCCATTGGTATGTAAGAGTGAGCGTAACGATTAATGCCTTGTCTATTACCTAATGCTTTTGACAAGCATTCCCCTATTGCAATACCAGTGTCTTCTGTTGTGTGGTGGTAATCAATATGTGTATCACCTGTAGCCTTAATGTTCATATCGATTAACGAATGCTTTGAAAATTGTTCCAACATGTGGTCAAGGAAACCTATTCCAGTTTTCACATTATACGAACCTGTGCCATCAATATTGATTTCAACGTTAATGGAAGTTTCTTTTGTCTCTCTTTTATAATTTGCAGTTCTCATATCAAAATCCACTCGGTTTTTATCAATAAATTACTGATTTATCTATAAAAAATATAATTTTTGAGCAATAAATAGCCTTGAAGTTATCGAATAAATAGCCACATATCATGAATAATGGAAAATCAGCAAAGTACATCATGGCACGGGACTACAATCATCAGTGTTCGAAAAGGCAGTCAAGTAGTCGTTGCTGGAGATGGGCAGGTAAGTTTAGGCAATACTGTAATTAAAGGTACAGCCCAAAAAGTGAGGAAAATTGGAGACGGAAGTGTCATTGCTGGCTTCGCAGGAGCAACCGCCGACGCATTTACCTTATTTGAAAGACTAGAAGCAAAATTAGAAAAGCACCCAAAACAATTAACAAGAGCGTGTGTTGAGCTTGCTAAAGATTGGAGAACTGACAAATATCTTAGAAGGCTGGAAGCACTACTGACTGTTGCTGACTCATCTACCTCATTGCTTATTACTGGAATGGGTGACGTATTAGACCCTGAGGGATCTGTCATTGGCATCGGAAGTGGCGGTAACTATGCATTGTCGGCAGCAAAAGCACTTATCGATAGTGATTTAACCGCTGAGGAAATTGCTTTGAAGTCACTTAAGATTGCAGGAGAAATTTGTGTTTTCACTAATAACAATATTACTCTAGAAAAAATAGAATATTAATCATGCAAGCATTTTCACCTCGAGAAATAGTCTCTGAACTGGATAGATATATTATTGGTCAGGATGATGCCAAGAAGTCAGTTGCTATTGCACTAAGAAACAGGTGGAGAAGACAACAACTTCCCGAAGATATGAGAGAAGAAGTTCTTCCAAAAAATATTTTAATGATTGGACCGACTGGTATTGGTAAAACAGAAATCTCTAGAAGACTTTCAAAACTAGCTCAAGCCCCTTTTATGAAAGTTGAAGCAACAAAGTTTACCGAAGTTGGTTACGTTGGAAGAGATGTTGAGTCTATTGTTCGTGATTTAATTGAAATTGCCATCACTATGGTACGTGAAATTAAAAGAAAAGAAGTTAAAGCTAAGGCACAACTAGCTGCTGAGGAACGAGTGTTGGACTCATTAGTTGGTCCTGGCGCTGGACCTACTACGCGTGAAAGTTTTAGAAAAAAATTAAGGAACGGAGAGCTTGAAGAAAAAGAAATCGAAGTATCAGTTCAAGATACTGGATCATTTCCTACAATTGATTTACAAGGAGGACAAGGAGCTGGTGTTGGCATGATTAATCTCAATGATATGCTAGGTAAAGCAATGGGTCCAAAGACAAAAAAGAAGAAAATGACTGTAGAAGACTCATATGAAACACTTGTAAATGAAGAGTCGGATAAACTTATTGATACGGACCAAATCGTAAATGAGGCAAAAAAAGCCGTCGAAGACAATGGTATCGTTTTCATTGATGAAATAGATAAAGTCTGCGCACGCAGTGAGAGAGTGGGCGGTGATGTATCTCGAGAGGGTGTTCAGAGAGATCTTCTTCCACTAATTGAAGGCACAACCGTGAATACAAAGCATGGCACTATAAAAACAGATCATATACTGTTTATCGCTTCAGGCGCTTTTCAACTATCAAAACCATCGGATTTACTGCCCGAACTGCAAGGAAGGCTACCGATAAGAGTAAGCTTAAAAGCATTAACGCAAGAGGACTTTAAACGTATACTCACTGAACCGAAGTATAGTTTGATTAAACAATATGAAGCTTTATTGGGAACTGAGAATGTCAAAATCAACTTCAGTAAGGATGGAATTGACGCCATTGCGACTCTTGCTGTTGATATAAATTCAACAATTGAAAATATTGGGGCACGAAGACTTCATACAATTCTTGAAAGAGTTTTAGAAGATATTAGTTTTTCTGCAGCTGACAAAGGTGGAGAAAATATCACAATAGATGCAGAGTATGTGAAAAGTAATGTTAGCGAACTATCTAGAGACACAGATTTATCTAAATTCATTCTTTAAGCAATGTCTTTAAAAGAAAAAACAACATATATCAATAAATTGAAAGTACGATATTCAGAAGTTGATAGACAGAATATTGTTTATAACTCTCACTACCTAACTTATTATGACATTTCCTTAAGTGAGATGCTTGATAGTTTATTTGATCAAGAAGAATATATTAAAGAAACCAATAATGAATTTCATACAGTCGCGGCTCAATTAAATTTTAAAAATCCAGCAAGATTAAATGATGAAGTTAATGTTTTTACTGCAATTAAGAAAATTGGAAATTCAAGTATTACGTTCACACAAGAAATATATAGAGATGGATCTGATGAATTGATTAATGAAGCCGAAATTATATGGGTAAACACTAATCAAGATGAAATGAAGCCAACATCTATTCCAGAAGATTTAAAAAATAAGTTTAGTAAATATTTATTAGATTAGTCAGTAGTCGCTGCTAGTAGCCAATTAGAACCTTTTGATTTTTGATTTTTTTCAAAAGTCCAAACATCAGTTATTTTTTGAACTTGATTCAAACTTCCTGAAATAACTTCATCTTTACTGTTCTTTATACACGTAATCATTTCAGAGATGAATCTCACACTAACTTCCATAGGATTCTTCTTTAAATCTTTGTGAACAATTTCGGACTTTTCAATTCCAATGAAATTAAATTCTACTGATTCATTTTTATTATTACGATCATCGATGACAGAAGAAAAGCTATCCATGACATCGCTTGATAAAAGAGGCTTTAAGGCTTCCTTGTTGCCGTTTTCAAAATTAGTAACAATAGTCTCATAAGCATTTGATGCACCTTTAAGAAAATCATCCTTGTCAAACCAGCCATCTTCTCTGCTTGGTACATCACCCTTAGGCTTGATTTCTATAACCTTCTCAGTTTGAGCTTGTTGAGGAGTTTCGTAATTGAAGGAAGATTTATCGGTTTTCTCATGACCTGTTCGTCTTCCAAGGACACTTCTTAAACGTAATAAAACTATGCCAGCTATAATGGCTAGTATTAATATATCTAGGTATTGAAATGCTTCACTCATATGTACTAATATTATAAGATTCTTATTTAGGTATTTAAACTAAAGTTTCAACATTTATAGCTATTTTGTTCATATTATTACTCATTATATTTGTCGTTATCCCGGTCATTGAGATTAGTCTTTTTATTGAAATCGGCAGTTTTATTGGCTCATTTAACACAATCTTACTAATTTTTACGACAGCATTGATAGGAGTTTACTTTGTTAGGCAACAAGGCATCAGTACCTATTATAAGTTATATAACCAAATTCAAAATCAAGAAGTCCCAATTCAAACTATGTTTGAAGGGTTGGTGATATTGATATCTGGAATTTTACTAATCACTCCAGGCTTTTTCACAGACGCATTAGGGTTCCTTGGACTCATTCCCCTTACAAGAGTTATTTTCATAAAGATTGTGGCAAACTCTATTCTTTCTAGATATGGTATGAAAAATCAAAATCCAGATGATGTATCAATTGAAGGGGACTTTGAAGAAATAAATGACGATGAGGATAGAATAAAATAATGGATGTATCTGCAAAAATAATAACACAATTTGTGAAGGACTTATCATTTGAAAACCCCATGGGACCTGGTGCATTTCAGAAAGGAAGTGAGAGACCTGCCATTAATGCGAATGTAGACGTAAAGGCTACTAATAGAAAAGATACCGATATTTATGAAGTTGAATTAAATATTAATATTAGTGCTAAGCGTGAAGATAAGAATGTTTATATTATTGATTTAAAATATGTTGGTTTATTTGAAATTAAAAATCTTACAGAAGATATAAAGGAAGCTTATTTATTAGTTGAGTGTCCACGGCAACTGTTTCCTTTTGCAAGACGCATTATATACGATATGCATGCAGATGGATCTTTACCTCCTCTGATGCTTGACCCCGTAAATTTTGCTGATCTTTATGAAAAAAGAAAAAAGACAAATTAATAACTAACAAGCTTTGGTTTTCCATCCACAACATCAAATACGGGTTCAACTTTTGGGATATCAGTAATTGGTTTATCTTTCATTGAGAGCAGCAATGTTTTGGTACTTTGAAAATCTTTGATCAATTCAAGATTTTTTATTGTTGGCATAATCATGGGAAACTCTCCGGACTTATATAAATCAAGTGCAACTTTGGGCTCCAACCAACGACTTTCAACCCCTTCTAAACCATCATGACTAGCTAATTGGTTAGGACAGCAAGCAATAAAAAATCTGGTACTGTATCTTCTTTTTTCAATCTTTGGTGTAATCCAATGGGAGATATAGGCTATTTCACTGGTTGATAATTTTAGATCAAATTTGTCGATTAATTCCAAGAAAACATCTTTACCTTCGAGCAACTTTTTTTTGTATTGATTAATAATTTCTAGTTCAGGGCTAGTGAGACTACCTAGGTTTATTTTTCTTTGTTCATTGTCAGCAAGAAGTATACCACTCTCTTCAAAACATTCTCGTATGCAAGCAATCCAGTAAATTAATCCACCGGATTTTATACCGAGTCTTCTGGAAGCCTCTTCATCATTTAATAGTGGGCTGTACTTACTTATATTTTTAATATCATCACTGCTATCTACTTTTCCTCCAGGAAATACCCACGCTCCCCCAAAGTTTGTTTTCATAGCACGCTTAATCATAAAGACTTCTATTGTAGAATTATAGTCTCTAACTAGTAAAACAGTTGCAGCTGGTATTAATGGTTGATTGCTTTCATTCACATTTGATAATGCATGATTAATTTTATAGTTTTGATAATCATTCATTATTAAATTGCTCTTTTTTCTTCCAAATAGCATTTTCACCAAGTGTTTCAACAAAAACTTTGTGCAACTCTTTATCATCATCTGTTAGTCTTGTGGCGAGCTCTCTATTTTGAATCTTTTGAATATCAAAATTTGACTCAGAACTAGCATGTTGGGTTTTAACGTTTAGATCAAGACTCAGCTCACGGGCATCCATGAGTTCTATATAAACTCTTGCGAGAAGTTCCGTGTCAATCGTCGCTGAGTGTATTTCTCGCTCCTTATTATCGATGGAAAATCTCTTACATAAAGCGTCTAACGACACGCTTTGACCAGGAAACTTTTCTCTTGCAATAGAAACGGTGTCCACTTTTTTGTTTTTGATACTCTCTTTCCCACATGCGCTAAGTTCATGATTTAGAAAACCGATATCAAAATCAACATTGTGAGCAATGATCGTATCTTGTCCAACAAAGTCGAGAAAATCGTCAGCAATTTTTTCAAACAAAGGCTTATCTTTTAAAAAGTCATAGCTCAGTCCATGTACCTTAAAAGAAGCCTCTGGAACGTCCCTCATTGGGTTAATATATTGCTGATAAACTTTGCCTGTCGGCAGAAAATCAACCAATTCAATAGCTGCAATTTCAATCACTCTATGACCCTCAGAGGGTCTCAAACCTGTAGTTTCTGTATCTAGAACGATTTCTCTCATTTCTTATAGAAGGCATTCCATGCCTTAGGATTAATCAATTTTATTTTAGATACAATATCTTTTACTTCTAGTTTTGTCTCATCTAGAGTTTGATCTGTTGAAATTATATAGTCTGCTTTCTTTAATTTTTCTCGGTCTGGCATTTGTTGATTCTTTATCGAATTAAAAATTTCCAAAGGCACCTTTCTTTCTGCGACCACTCTTTCTTTTTGTTTGTCTTCTGATGCTGTCACCACAACGGAAACATCGATATACTTTTCCCCACCTGTTTCAAATAATAAAGGAATATCCAGAATACATCCTGGGCTATCTTCGCTTATTAATTTCTCAATGTATACGATTTGATACCGTCTGGTAGCTGGATGAACAATTTTTTCAAGATCTCTAAACTTCTCAGGTTCTTTATTAAGTATGTCTCTAAGCGCAATTCGATTTACTTTTCCCTCTGATTTAGTTCCAGGAAAAGACTCTTCAATTTTATTAATTACTTCTTCATCGTTTTCATAAATATAGTGAACGGTGTCATCTGCATTGTAGAGACCAAAACCATATTCGGTAAACATCTTAGCGACTGTAGACTTTCCCATGCCAATGGACCCCGTTACGCCTATTAACAACATTACACACTCTCCAATAATGACATTATTTCCTCACTAACACCCACTTTAATTTCATGCCATATCTGGAAAGAGCAAGCCGCTTGTTCAATTAACATGCGTAATCCATTTTGAACTTTTAAACCTTTTGCTTCCGCTTGTTCTAAAAAACTGGATCGCTTAGGGTTATAAATTAAATCATAAATAAATGTTTCCATTTCTATATTTTCAAATCTCAAAATATTATTGTGCTCTCCTGCCTTTTGCCCAAGGCTAGTTGTGTTAACAATGAACGATGAGGAGTTAGCATAATCGTCGAGCTCTTCTGCTCCAACAGGACTTGAGTTTATTGATAAATCATCAAGCAAAATCTGAGCTTTTTCAAGGGTTCTATTAAATAGCCTTACGTGGCCCCCCAATTCATTTAGAGCATAAACCAAGGACCGAGCAGAACCACCAGCCCCCAAAACAAGAGTTTTTTTATTGGTAATATTATTTTCTATTGTTTTTTCATCTAAAGAATTGATAAAACCAACAGCGTCAGTGTTATCGCCATCTATTTTTTCAAAATTTAAACTAAGAGTGTTGACTGACCTGAGTTTCTTGGAAACGCTAGATGTTTCATCGCTGATACTAAACGCGAGTTCTTTGAGAGGGACCGTAACATTTAACCCTCCATAACCCTCTGCCTTAAGTTTGTTGATCTGCTCTTCAAACTTATTTGGATCTACGTTTATTTTCTCGTATGGCTTTATATCCAGCCCCAATTCCTTAATCCAATGATTGTGAATAATCGGTGAAAGACTGTGGTCAACAGGAAAACCTATAACCGCCGTTCTGTCAGTGGCCATTGCTTTCAAACAACATGCCGTTGTCCCATAAAAATTGTGTTAATGGTATCATTGATATTCCTTGTATTGAAAATAAATCACTGCCGACACGCTCAAATAACTTTATACCTTCTTCTTCAATTGCGTAAACCCCGACTAAGCCAAGTATCTTTTCATCAACGCTCTCTAAATATTCTTTGATGACTTCTTCATCAAGTATTCTCATTTTCATTTTCCCTCTATCAACATATTTCCATATTATATTGTTTTCTTTAGCTACTACCGTAGTTGTTATAAGTGTGTGTTCCTTTCCACTCATGTTCTTTAGTTGTTCGTGAGCTTCGTCAAAGTTTTTTGCTTTATTAACCAGCTTACCATTTAGGTCCAATCCTTGATCGGATCCTATAACTAAACCATCATTTGACATGGATGCCTTTAAAGCCTTCATCTCAGCCAGCTTTGTAACAATCTCTTCTGGTGAACTATCAGACATGGATAGTTTAATTTCATCCTCATCAACACCATGATTAACTGTTTTAAATTTTATTTTAGCATTTGTTAAAAGTCTTGAGCGTGTTTGACTTTTAGACGCCAGTGTTATTTGTGTGTTCATAAGCTATTAACAACCTGAGTAACCAGTGTGGATATATATTATATGTTTACTATTTTTAAACATTTACAATATTTTGGCCTTTTTATCCTATATTTTCTTGCTTTTAATCCACCTGTGGATAATGCCTCAAACATTATTCTACCTTGTGGGTAATATTACAAATGCTCTAAATGCCTCCGTTAAAGACATGTATTGATTTGTGGGCAAGTAAGGGGTTTTTATATATACACATCATCACAGGTACATAAACTAATACTACCTTATATATATATATTATATGAGTATTCTTATAGAAACACTAAAAGGCAAAAAAACAAAAACTCCCATTTGGTTAATGAGACAAGCGGGAAGGCATTTGCCTGAATATATTAAAATAAGACAAAAATATAAAGACCTTATGGAAATGTTTCTTGATCCTGAGGTGGTAACCAAAATCTCACTTCAACCCGTAAAGCGATACAGGCTGGATGCATGCATAGTGTTCTCTGATATATTAATGATCCCTTATGCATCTGGATGCGATGTTAGCTTTAAGGAGGGCGTGGGCCCTCAAGTTAAATTTAGTGAGAAATTTAATTTTGCATCACATAAGCTGGACCCAGTTATAAAAGGCATTGAAAGCATCAAAAACGAATCTGAAGTTCCCCTAATAGGCTTTGTAGGCGGACCCTGGACAACGTTGTTGTATTGTTTGTTTGATAAAGAAGAAAGATCACAAATGAACAAAAGTCTCATTCATAAAAATGAAAAAAGAATAAACAATCACATCGAAGACCTAACCGACATAATTTCTAATTACGCAGTGCAACAAGTAAATGCGGGCATTGATGCATTTCAAATATTTGAGTCTGCAGCTGAAGATCTTGAAGACGAATATTTCGATCGATGGTGCCTAAAACCTACACAAAAAATTATTCATTCGATAAAAAGTAAAACAGATATACCTGTTATTGGATTCCCAAGAAAAACGAGTAAGGAAGGATATGTGAAATATTCAAATATAGATAAACTTGATTGTATAAGCTTAGATTACGATTTTAATTTGGATCATATCAATAAACTAAATCCGGATGTTGCCTTTCAAGGAAACCTAAACCCAGTAGCCTTATTGGCAGAGAATAATATCTTGCAAGAAGAGGTGGATAAAATATTAATTGCTTTTAAAGACAGAGCACATATTTTTAATCTTGGACATGGAGTGTTACCAAACACCTCAATTAAGAAAGTAGAAGAACTTGTAAACACAATAAGAGGAAAATGAAAACAGCGGTTGTACTATTTAATTTGGGCGGACCCGACAAACAAGAAAGTGTGAAGCCTTTTCTGTTCAACCTTTTTAACGATCCAAACATATTTAAGTTACCCAATCCGCTTCGTTTCTTGTTAGCAAAATTGATATCGACCTTGAGAACAAAGGAAGCAACTGAAATATATTCTGAAATTGGAGGTAAATCACCAATTCTGGACATCACAAACGATCAGGCTGTTGCACTTGAAGAGACATTAGCAAAACAAGGTATGTCTTCCAAGGTCTTTGTGTGTATGCGTTACTGGCATCCCATGACGGCCGAAATCGTTAAAGAGGTAAAAGATTACAATCCAGACAATATTTTCCTGCTTCCCCTTTATCCACAATACTCAACTACAACCACCAAATCTTCTTTAGACCTTTGGTTTAAAGAGGCAAAGAAACAAAACTTATCAGCTCCGACAAAATACACTTGCTGTTATCCGATGGATAAGAAATTCATTGAGTCTCATCAGCGTTTAATACAAAAGAAAATAGATCACATTAAAGATAAAAAGATCAGGATTTTATTTTCTGCTCACAGCTTGCCTGTCTCAATTATTAAGGGCGGTGATCCGTATCAATGGCAGGTTGAACAAACTGTAAGTGCTGTCATGACCGGACTTAAAGGGCATGATGATCACGTATTAGCTTATCAGAGCAAAGTGACACCTGTTAAGTGGCTAGAACCATCTACTCCAAGTGAGATTGAAAAAGCGATTAAAGAAGATGCTGCCATTATTATTGTACCGATTGCTTTTGTTTCAGATCATTCTGAAACTTTAGTTGAGCTTGATATTGAATACAAAGAAATGGCGGATGAAATGGGTTACAAACATTATTTTCGTTCAGAGTCTTTAAACATTGATTCTGTGTTTATAGATAGTTTAGCTGAAATTGTTACCAAATCAGATCAATCGAACAATGAAAATATTGCTGAAAAAATTTGTCCAACGACATTTAAACGCTGCTACCAGCAAATATAATGAATAGTATATTTTTATATAATTTATTTTTGAGTTTGCACATCATCAGTGTGATTGCATGGATGGCTGGACTTTTATACTTACCAAGACTTTTTGTTTACCACTTTACAAAAAAAATAGGCTCTGAATCATCTGAGACTTTTAAATTAATGGAAATACGTTTGCTCAGAATAATTATGAATCCTGCTATGATATTCTCCTGGTTATTTGGTATAGCTCTTATATCCACATTGGGTGTGGAGTCGTTAAGCGCGCTTTGGCTTCAGTTAAAAGTAGTTTTTGTGCTGTTTTTATCAGGAGTTCATGGTTATTTAGCTAAAATAACGAAGGAATTTCAGCAAGATAGGCGGGCAAGATCAGAGCGTTTTTATAGAGTAATTAACGAATTTCCGACAGTTTTGATGATAATTATTGTATTTTTAGTAATATTTAAGCCAATTTAAAACTTGCCAGATTCAAAAATTAAAGTTAGAAGTCACTCTCTTTTACACTTTCCAAAAAAACTTATTCAAAATCTTAAACAGTATGAGCTTAAAATTAAGAGAACTTAAGAAAAAAACTCCACAAGAACTTCTAAAATACGCTGAAGAAACAGGTGTTGAAAACGCAAGTTCTATGCGTACTCAAGATATGTTGTTTGAGATATTAAGGTCCCTTGCATCAAATAAGAAGGATATAGATGGAGAAGGTGTACTTGAGGTTTTACAAGACGGTTTTGGCTTTCTCAGATCAATGGAAGCAAATTATTTGCCTGGTCCAGATGATATTTATGTTAGTCCCAGCCAGATCAAAAGGTTTGGACTAAGATCAGGAGATACAGTTGAAGGGCCTATCAGAGCTCCTAAGGAAGGCGAACGATATTTTGCATTATTAAAAATTGACACAATCAATTATGAAGCAACTGAAAAAAGTAGAAATAAAATTAACTTTGACAACTTAACACCCTTATATCCTGATGAACAAATTAAACTTGAAACAGAAAAGCCTGACAAAGATCAAAGCGCACGAGTTATTGATTTAGTTTCACCAATCGGTAAAGGCCAAAGAGCTCTTATAGTTTCACCTCCAAGAACAGGTAAAACAGTATTACTGCAAAACATTGCGCACTCCATTACAGACAACCATCCTGAGTGTTACTTGATGGTATTGTTAATTGATGAACGACCTGAGGAAGTGACAGACATGCAACGTTCTGTGAAGGGTGAAGTAGTTAGCTCAACATTTGATGAGCCAGCATCACGTCACGTACAAGTCGCTGAAATGGTTATTAACAAAGCTAAAAGATTAGTAGAGCATAAAAAAGATGTTGTGATCTTGCTTGATTCCATCACAAGACTAGGCCGTGCATACAACACGGTTGTTCCAAGTTCAGGAAAAGTTTTAACAGGTGGTGTTGATGCCAATGCACTTCAAAGACCAAAGAGATTTTTCGGAGCCGCAAGAAACATTGAAGATGGTGGGTCCTTAACCATTATTTCTACAGCATTGATTGATACGGGAAGTAGAATGGATGAAGTTATTTTTGAGGAATTTAAAGGAACAGGTAACTCAGAAATCATACTGGACAGAAAAGTCGCTGATAAGCGAATCTATCCTGCGATTGATATAACTAAGTCTGGTACTCGAAAAGAGGAAATTCTTTTAGATAAAGACGAACTGCAAAAAATGTATGTCCTGAGACGTATTCTTAACCCAATGGGAACCATGGATTCCATTGAATTCTTGCTTGGAAAATTGAAAGAAACTAAAGATAACGCCGATTTCTTCCAATCAATGAATAAGTAATCGTTCCAACAATTACCCTTCAGCCTCTAAAATTGAAGACAGTTTAAATTTCTTTCCTAATTTCTGAGAACCTCCAACATTTTTGAGATCGATAATAAAATAAAATTCGATACTTTTTACTTTGCATTTGGAGATAAGCTTTGCTGAAGCTACAGCGGTACCACCAGTTGCAATTAAGTCATCAATTATTAAAACCCTATCTCGTGAAGTAATCGAATTACTATGAATTTGGATTTCGTCATTGCCGTACTCAAGAGAATATTTTTGTCGCAGAACTTTACCAGGAAGCTTTCCTTTTTTTCTAATCGGAACAAAAGGAAGACCCAGTTTAAAAGCAACAGCAGCACCAAAGATGAAACCCCTCGCCTCAACACCTGCAATTTTGGTAAATTTTTTCTTTCTGGCATACTTTGATATTTCATTAACAACTTCAGTAAACAATTTTTTGTTATCGGTAATTGAAGTAATGTCCTGAAAAAGGATCCCCTTCTTTGGAAAGTTGGGAATCACTCGAATATTTTTTTTTAATTTATTTACGAGTTTTTTGTTCAACGTTTAACAATTTCTTTTTTGTTTTAATCCCGCCGACTGATGTGAAGCCTGTAAGCTTGCCATCTTTGGATACAACGCGGTGGCATGGGACTGACATCATTAAATTATTCCGTCCTAGTGCTCCACCAACTGCTCGCGGAGATGTCCTTAACTTTTTCGCTATCTGACCATAGCTTGTAGTGCGGCCGTAAGGAACACGTCTTAAGTGGTTCCAAACCCGATTTTGGAAACGAGTCCCCATTTGTCTTGTTGGAAAAGATAGTGACCTTCGTTTGCGTGCTAGATAGGCGTTAATTTGAAAAGCTGCTCGGAGTAATAGTTTATCTTTAGTATTGGTAATGGCTTTTCGAGTTCGGCTAATGCCGGTGATTTTATTATTACCTGAGATAACCTCTATATTGCCAATCAATGATTTGAAAACATAAGAACTCATATATATTTAAATATTATAATTTTTATTCAATATGACTAACAAATTTTTCGAAAGACATGTTTTTTTCTGCACCAATCAGAGACCAGATGGTCATGAAAAAGGCTGCTGTGCTTCAAAAAAATCTATCTTACTCAGGGCCTACATGAAGAAAAAGACAAAAGAAATAGTAACAGATAAAAAAATTAGAATTAATGCATCAGGCTGCCTTGATCACTGTGAGTTTGGTCCGACAATGGTTATCTATCCTGACAATATCTGGTACACATGTAAATCTGAAAGCGATGTTGATCTTGTCATTGATGAACATTTGATCAATGATCGAGTTGTAGAAAATCTATTAATAAAAAAATGACAATTTTTGCTTTATCAACTGCAAATGGGATTGCAGGTCTGGCTGTAGTTCGTGTATCTGGTCACTTAGCGTTGACTGCACTTAAAACAATCTCTCGCAAGAGTCACTTTGATCCCAATGTATTAACAAGGACAAGTTTTTATGATTCCGAAAATGGAAACCTAATCGATCGTGGTTTAGCTGTTTACTTCGCTAAGCCAAAAAGTTTCACGGGTGAGGACGTAGTTGAGTTTCATATACATGGTGGAAGAGCAACAGTTGATCTTCTCATAAAAACTTTGTCAGGAATTAACCAGTTGCGACTTGCGGAACCTGGAGAGTTTTCAAAAAGAGCATTTATAAATAATAAGATGGACCTTACAGCTATCGAAGCCATGGGAGATTTAATCAATGCTCAGACTGAACTGCAACACAATCAAGCTCTGAGTCAGATGGATGGCTCATTGAATAAGCTATACCTGTCTTGGAGAAAATCTCTGATTGAACTGGTTGCTTATCTGGAAGCCGATATTGATTTTGCAGAAGAAGATATTCCCGATGACGTTTTAAAAAATATAAATGAAAAAATTGAAAAACTTTTAGCTGAGATGAATGAGCACATTAACCAGCGTAATCAAGGAGAGATTCTGAGAGACGGATACCGTGTGGCTATTGTGGGCACACCGAATGTAGGGAAATCAAGTCTCATTAATTTATTAGCCAACCGAGATGTTGCGATTGTATCTGATAGAGAAGGGACTACGCGAGATGCACTTGAAGTAAGGTTAAATATTGCCGGATTTCCTGTAGTTTTTACGGATACGGCGGGACTGAGACAGACAAGTGATGAGATTGAAAAAAAGGGAATAGAAATCACACAGAAAAAAATTGATGAAGCGAATCTGGTTATTGAATTATTTGACGATCCAACCAAATTAAATTTCCACGAGGAGCGCTTAACTATTTTAAACAAATGTGATCTCAATAATAAGGAAAACAAAACATATGATAGGGCCATTAATATCTCAGTTACAACAGGGGACGGCATTGATCATTTAATCAAACAAATTTCTGATAAGGTATCGAATAATTTTGGAAGCTATTCAGATACTATTCCGACTAAAACAAGGTACATCTTAGGAGTTCAAAATTCTATTCAAAGCCTGTTGAATGCAAAAACGATTGATTTAAAAAGTAATTCGGAACTTATGGTTGAGGAGCTAAGATTAGCAATTCAGGAAATTGGAAAAATAACAGGTCACGTTGACGTAGAAGAGTATCTTGAAGTGATTTTCAAAGATTTTTGCATAGGCAAATAACAAAAATTATTGATTGCAATTAAGCTAAGTTAATTTATTTAATTTAGTCATGTCTAACTTTGATGTAGTTGTCATAGGTGGTGGTCACGCGGGCTGTGAAGCAGCAACAACGGCCGCACGAGTAGGCGCTAAAACCCTTTTAATCAGCCATAAATTTGAGACCATTGGTGAAATGTCGTGTAATCCAGCCATTGGCGGGCTGGGCAAAGGTCACTTAGTTAGAGAAATTGATGCGTTAGATGGCATCATGGGAAGAATTGCAGATCTCTCAAGTATTCAATATCGGCTCTTAAACCGAACAAAAGGCCCTGCTGTTCGTGGCCCCCGCGCTCAATCGGATCGGAAATTGTATAAAAAATATATGCAAGAGGAGATCCTTCAAACTAAAAATTTAGAATGTTTATTTGATCCTGCCGAAGATTTAATTTTTGATCATGATAATCAAATAGCAGGTGTCTTATGCGAAAGTGGAAAGAAGGTTTCAACAAAAAAAGTAATCATTACGACTGGTACATTTTTAAATGGCCTTATTCATTTGGGTGAAAAAACAATACCCGCAGGAAGGCATGGTGATGCTCCATCAATCGGCTTAGCAAAATCTCTATATAAAACAGGCTTTAATATTGGAAGATTAAAGACAGGAACCCCTGCAAGAATTGATAAAAATACTATTGATTTTGATCGGCTTGAAAAACAGGATGCAGATGAAAAGCATTCTTATTTCTCATTCTTAACGACCAAAACTTATAACGAGCAACTACCTTGTCACATCACTCATACGAATGAATCAGTTCATGATATTATCCAAAAAAATATAGCAAAATCAGCTATTTACTCGGGTCAAATTAGTGGAACAGGACCTCGATATTGCCCCTCTGTTGAAGATAAAGTTGTAAAGTTTGCCGATAAATTAAGGCATCAGATTTTCCTTGAGCCAGAAGGTTTAGATAGTGATTTGATATATCCAAATGGAATATCAACCTCATTACCTGCCGACGTTCAAGATAAATTTGTCAGTAAAATCAATGGTTTAGAGAATGCAAAAATTATAAGACATGGTTATGCTATCGAATATGATTTTATTGATCCACAAGAACTTTATCAAACTTTAGAGACTAAAAGAATAAAAGGCCTTTACCTAGCTGGTCAAATAAATGGCACAACTGGATATGAAGAAGCTGCAGCTCAAGGATTGGTTGCAGGCTTAAACGCTGCAATCTCTCTTAAAAATAAGGAACACATTTTTTCCAGAAATGACTCTTATATTGGAGTGATGATTGATGATTTGACTCTTAAAGGAGTGACAGAGCCTTATAGAATGTTCACATCAAGGGCAGAATACCGTTTATTACTAAGAGCTGACAATGCTGATTTGAGACTCACAGATACCGCTAATACATTAGGATTGGTTTCAAAGAACAGATATGAGCATTTTACCAATAAACAAACTAAAATGAATGCGTTACTAAATATTGTTAAAAATCAATATGTTACACCAAATAAAGCTGAAAAAATGGGTGTCAAAATTAATAAAGATGGTAAAAAAAGGTCTGCATTTGATTTATTGGCCTACCCAGATATTGATATCAACACTGTAGGAGATATGTTTGAGATAAATTTAAATGATTTTTCAGAAGAGATATTAGAGCAAGTCTCAATTGAAGCTCACTATAAGGGTTATCTTAAAAAGCAAGAAAGTGAGATCATTTCAATAAATAAAGAAGAAAAAATAAAGATACCTGAAACAATGAACTATGATGATTTGTCAAGTTTATCCAATGAAATTAAGGAAAAATTATCAAAAATTAAGCCAAAAAACATTGCCCAGGCTTCAAGAATTGACGGTGTCACTCCTGCTGCTTTAGGGGTAATATTGGCCCATATAAAAACTCAAGCAAAATTAAAAAAACTGGCTTAATATCCTCATTATGGAGGATTCGCCAGAAGCTCTTATGGAGCTAAAAAGTAATGTTTCACGTGAAACAATCAATAAACTCGATGTTTACAGATCATTGATACTTAATGAAAAGCAAAGCCTTATATCAAAAAAGGACAAAAACCTTCTTTGGATTAGGCATTTTTATGATTCGCTTCGAATAAGTGATTTGATTCTTGAAAATAGACAAAACATAATCGATATTGGCAGTGGATCAGGTCTTCCAGGAATTCCATTATCATTGTTTTATAATGGCAAAAATTCAATATTTTTGTGTGAAAATCGAGGGAAAAGAGCAGATTTTCTAGAGCACTGTATAGATGTTCTCAAACTTAAGAAAACCTATGTGATTCCTCACAAAGCCGAGAAAACAAAAAATCAAAAATTTGATGTTGTTTTAGCTAGAGCAGTAGGACGATTAAATGATCTATTATCAATAAGTTATAATATATCCAAAAAAAGTACTACTTTCCTTTTTCATAAAGGTATACATATAGATGATGAGATTGCCGAAACCACTAAATATTGGGAATTTGATCATAAACTACATGAAAACAGTGTTGAAAAGGGATCTTATATTTTAGAACTAAATAATGTAATAAAAACAAATACTTAGTATGAAAAGAAAAATAATTGCTATTTCTAATCAAAAAGGAGGGGTCGGAAAGACGACCACAGCTATAAACTTATCCACAGCCCTCGCGGCGACAGGCCAAAAGGTATTAATTATTGATCTAGATCCTCAGGGTAATGCAAGCACAGGTTTAGGGGTCGATTATGGTCAGAGGGAAAATTCTATTTACGAAGTATTAGCGGGACAAGCAAATATTTCAGACTCCATTCGAAATACCGAAATTGATAATCTTTTTTTAATTCCTTCAACAGTTGATTTGTCTGGAATTGAACCTGAACTCGCTGATGTTAACGATCGAGCTTTCACATTAAAAAATATTTTTAACGCAAATGAAAAATTAAATGAGTTTGATTTTATTTTTATTGATTGCCCACCAGCCTTAAGTTTGTTGACTGTGATGGCCATGACGACAGCCAATGCAATTATCGTTCCGTTGCAATGTGAATTTTTTGCACTCGAAGGTCTTAGTCAGTTAATCAAAACAATTGAACGCGTGAGACAGAATCTTAATCCTGGTTTATCTATAGATGGTATTGTACTGACAATGTATGACAGCAGAAATAAATTGTCTTCTCAAGTTGCAACAGATGTCAGAAATCATTTAAGGGAACAAGTTTATGAAACCATTATTCCTCGTAACGTAAGAGTTTCAGAAGCACCATCATTCGGTATGCCTGCTTTAATTTATGATCAAAGAGCATCAGGCAGTCAGGCTTATTTAAGTCTTGCTAACGAAGTCATTAAACAAAATAAAGAACAAGAGGCAGCATAGTGGTTACAAACACAACAAAAAAAGGTTTAGGTCGTGGTCTTTCATCTTTAATGGGAGATACAGAAGCTACACAGACAAAAAATACCAACGTTGGTCAAGAAACTAAAATACCAATTGCGAATTTAAAACCAAGTCCTTCTCAACCAAGAAGATTATTTAATAAAAATAGTATTAACGAATTGGCCGACTCTATAAAAGCAAAGGGTCTAGTTCAACCATTGGTGGTAAGGCCGTCACCGTCTGACGCCAATAGTTATGAAATTATTGCAGGTGAAAGAAGATGGCGCGCAGCACAAATTGCACAACTGCATAAGGTACCTGTTGTTATAAGAAACTTTAATGATACTGAAGCACTT
Organism: Pelagibacterales bacterium SAG-MED32; assembly: GCA_014653725.1. Classification (GTDB taxonomy): domain Bacteria; phylum Pseudomonadota; class Alphaproteobacteria; order Pelagibacterales; family AG-422-B15; genus CACNXQ01. Next base: position 31,530 of record JACWEC010000008.1, read on the forward strand.
GAAATCGCCATTATTGAAAATGTCCAACGATCAGATCTTTCACCAATTGAAGAAGCTGCAGGTTATAAAAGATTGATGGAAAATCACGGTCATACCCAAGAAGATTTGTCAGGAATTGTAGGAAAAAGCAGGAGTCATATAGCCAATATCATTCGATTGTTATCTTTGCCGCAATCCATTCAGGACATGATAACTGAAGGAAAAATATCATCAGGTCACGCGCGCGCAATCATGAACAGTGCATTTCCAGAGCAACTTGCAGAAAAAATTATTAACGAAAATTTAAGTGTAAGGGATGCAGAAAATTTAGCGAAAGATAAAAAAGTTGCTATAAAAAAACTAAAACTCAAAGATCCTGATACAATTGACCTTGAAAATAAAATTTCAGAAAAACTTGGTTTGGCCATCAACATTAACCATAAAGGTAAAAAAGGCGGAAGTATAAAAATTGATTACAAAACGCTAGATCAACTAGAGATGATTACGCAAAAGCTTAAAAACTAATTTTGAAAATACTGTTTGCCCGCGTGACAAATCGTTAGTATTGAACGTTCACAAAGAACGCTGGACAATTTACTATTGGTTTTACAATCAATTTCGGCATCAAGTAGTCGAGATAGATTTTTCTCAATTTTATTTAAAGGCCAACGAACACAATGCTGCTGAAAATTTTCTTTATCTTTCCAAAATAAGGGAGGTCTTAAAAATTTTATCGCGTTATCAAAATTACTCCCTTTCTTCATTTCCACTTTTACTTTGTGCACTCTTTTGAGGTAATTAATGAGGCTGCGTAAAATAGAAATTGGATTATTTCCCTCAGATAAGAGTTTACTGATAATATTTGAAGTTTTAGCTGTGTTTCCATACATTACTGACTCATTCATTCTTTGAAGATTATTTGAGCTTGCATCATTGAGTAAATTTTTTATTTCTTCAAGATTTGGAGTAGCATCAGTATTAGCGTAAAATAAGCTGATTTTTTGGAGTTCATTAAAGCTGATCATTCGATCAGTACTCAAGGTCTGCATGAGATAATTTTTTATATCACGATCAATTGAAATATCATTTTCTTTCATGAAATTATCAACCAGCCTCATCATTGACTTGGCATCATCCTCATAACATGCCAACGCATAACATTGCGCATTATTCTCAAATAATTTCCTGAGTTTAGAAGTTTTTTTGAGATTATCAGCTTTGACGATCAGCATCGTTTGAGTGGGAGCCGAACCGATGACACTTTCAAGCTCTGACATATTCTTATCTTTGAGTGACTCTAGAATAATGAGTTTATAATTATTAAACATTGAAATTGAATTTGCCGAGGTTTCTAGGGTATCAGGATTTAGATCTAGACTTTTTCCTGTTATTGAAATTTCCTCAAAATCAACATCACTTAAATAGTCACTTTTAATTTTGCTGATGTGTTCCCTAATTAACCCCTCATTTGGTCCGTAAACCAAAAAAGGCAAAAAACCTACATTTTCTTTTATTATTTTCTCAATTTGAAAGTCTTTAATTATCATTCGTAATTGAAATATCACTTTGAATTTTAGACATCATCATTTGAATTGCACTGGTTGCTGCAGTTCTTGTCATTCTTCTCTTTTTATTGTCACTTTCAATTTCAGATGTCTCAACTGTATATTGGGAAAAACCTCTAACCATGCCTTCTGTCAAATATTCATCATTATTTTTTCTAATTACCTTAAAATTCATTATGATTTCGATCCTATATTTTTCAACAGTACCATCAGTGTTTGTGATAATAGGATCTAAATTTTCAAATGTATTAATCTCAATAACATAATCTTTATCTATTTCTGAACTTGAAGGAAAAGATTTAATTATCTCTTCTTTGACTTCTCTTGATGTACTGCTTTCATTAGTTATTACTACTGAATAGCTGCGGAAATCGACATTGCTTTCAGAAAGTTTATACATTGGCTTAAAACCACAATTGGTTAAATACAAAAGTAAGAATAAAAGAGTACTAAATTTAGCAATTTTAAGTTTCATTTTAAATTAAATATTAAATCTTGGAGGTACTGTTCATAATTTCTCCAGGCACCAATGGATTTTTTGTTAATAGGTTTCCTTACTTGTTCAATGCTTGCTGTCCGAACTTGTCTTTTATTTAAATGAAAATTCAAGCATTCATCCTCCCAATTAAGTTGACAAAAATCAACTAGTTTTCTTGATATTTGTTCCTGATTATTAACTAGTTCCTCATTATCAAGCTCAAATATGTCATCTGAAAATTTTTCTTTCCAGAATTTCATCAAATTCTCATGCAACTTATAGTATCTCCCCAGCATTGATTGATCGTAAGAATATTGATGAGAGAGCTCAATAAACTTATGAGAATAAAGTGAAAAGCAATTATCTATAGGATCTCTTTTGCAGAATATTATTTTTGCTTCTGGCAAAATTAATTTGATGTATCCAATTAGAATAAAATTATGTGGCATTTTGTCTGAAACATATTTTACTTCATCTTTATTATGTGAATTAAGCATAGCAAGATAGTTCTCTCTAGCATTCAAAAGCTTCTTTGGATCATTAAGTGTTTTTTCAAATGCATCTATTTCTTTTTGACTAGGATTAATTATCTTACCGATGCCAGACGTTTCAGCCAAATAACTCAATTCCCCTGCTCCATGAATCTCTGAGTGTGATGATAAGATCTGCTCACATAATGTAGTTCCCGATCTAGGCATGCCGCAAATGAAAATTGGTCGACCAATTTTAGTTAATTTTTTTACATTGAATTTATTGGCCTTCTTAAATAAGCTAATTATTTTAAGGAAGTATTGTCTCTCATTTTCAAAATTAAAGTTTTTTAAGCTGTATTGTAGATTGTTTCCTTTTACCAAATATTTCCCTGCCTTGTCTGGATTTTTTTGATTTTTAAAGTAATTGAAAAGTGAATGGCACATTAATACTTTATCATCTTTTATTACTTTATCATCTTCGATTTGATTGACGTAATATTCTATATGTTTATCTTTTAATTTATTTTTCGAATTCATTACATATGGAATAAAAAAAGGTAAAATCTTAAAATTATTATTAAATTCATTATAAATTATTTCATCAGACTTTTTAAATTCTCCAAATTCTCTGTATGCCGATGCTAAGTTAATTTTAAAATCATTATTTTCAGGATAGTCTAAGTTTAATTTTTTTAGTATTTCTATTGCCTCCTCCAAATCATTATTAATTATAAGAGCTTTCGCATGCTGATTTATGGCTAATGGATTATTACTTTGTAAACTTACAGCTTTTTTTGAGTATTCAAGAGCAAGTCTTGGTCGATTAAGTTTGTGGTAAAGACCTGCAAGATTATTTATCGAGGGAACATAATCGGTTGCTATATCAACTGATTTTGTAAAACATTTAAGTGCTAATTCATAATTTTTATTGATTGTGTGAATAGTGCCTAAGTTATTTAGAGCCTCAAAACCATTAGGTCTAGCTTTTAATGCACTTGTAAAAAAGCCAAATGCTTTTTCTAGTTTTCCTAAATCTTGATTTAGAATACCCAAATGTCTTAAGACATCATAATTATTTGGATTTTTGTTAAATAGATTCTTATAGATTTTTTCAGCTGCTAAATATTTTTTTTGTGTATGTAAATTAATCGCTTCAATTAATAAATTTTGTTCCTGTAAGCTTGAAGATAAATTTTTTTTTTGTTTTCTTCTCTCGTGGCGGTTCATGGCTTTAGAACAATATTCATTATTTTATTAGGTACATAAATTAACTTTAATATATTTTTATCAGATACAGCATTATTAATATTTTTAATATGCTTGATTTTTTCCATTATTTCGTTCTCCTTAGTATCTTTATTAACTACTAACTCACCTCTGCGCTTCCCATTAATTTGAATAACGACTGTAACACTACTTGTCTCCAAAAATTTCTTATTAACTTTTGGCCACGGTGTCGTTGATAAAGAAGTTTTATTACCTGTTAAAGACCAACATTCTTCTGCTAAATGGGGTACCATTGGCTCGATAGATCTTATTAAAATTTTAATAGACTCACCAAGCGCTAAATTATCTGTTTTATCAACAGGTTTAAATCTTGATATAGCATTTACCATCTCATAGACCTTTGCTATTGCAACATTCATTTGAAACTTCTCAATACTTTTTGTGATTTCGTTGAGGTTTTGGTGCGTAAATCTATTTAGTTCAAGAGCATTGTCCGACCATTCAGTATTTTCATAGTTACTATCTGGATTTATAAAAACCTTATTACTCTCTACTATTGACCAAATTTTTTGACAAATTTTCCATGCTCCGTTAATTCCAGACTCTGACCAATTAATATCCTTCTCTGGAGGGCTGTCAGATAGCATAAACCATCTTGCTGGGTCAGCTCCGTAGGTATTAATAATTGATTCAGGATCAATTATATTTTTTTTGGATTTTGACATTGACTCCATTTGTCCCTCTATGACTTTTTCACCAGTTGAAATTTGAGTCAGATTGTTATTTTCATGCAAAACATCTTCAGGGTAAACCCACTCTCCAGATTTATTTTGAAATGTGTTGTGGCATACCATTCCTTGTGTAAAAAGGCTTTCGAATGGTTCACTTATGTCTTTTATATTTAATGCTTTGGTAAAAAATCTTGAATAAAGTAAATGTAAAATTGCATGCTCAACGCCCCCAACATACTGATCAACAGGCATCCAATATTTCATTTCATCAGGGTTAAAAGGTTCTTCAGAATTTCTCGGTGAACAAAATCTCAAAAAGTACCAAGCTGAATCAACAAATGTGTCAAGTGTATCTGTTTCCCTAATTGCTTTCATTCCTGTTTCTGGGCAATGGGTATATTTCCACGTAGGATGATTATCAAGAGGATTGCCCGGGATGTTAAAATCAATATCTTCGGGCAATATCAACGGTAATTGATCTTCTGGCACCTCGATAACCGCACCATCTTCTCTGTACATGATTGGTATTGGACATCCCCAATATCTTTGTCTAGAAATACCCCAGTCTCTTAATCTATAATTTATTTTCTTATTGCCTAATCCTTGTTTTTCTAATTTTTTTATAACTTCACTTTTTGCTTCGTCAATTGTCATGCCATTAAGAAAATCTGAATTTATAAGGTTACCTATTCCTACAAGTGCATTTTTTTTATCAAATGAAAGACCATCACTTTGTTCGA
>JACWEC010000009.1 GCA_014653725.1 Pelagibacterales bacterium SAG-MED32
TCAAAATACATTGCCAGTAACACTCTTTCAAATGATAGAGCATTCAAAATCTGTTGTTAATGCAACAAAACAGTCGTGCATTATAGTTGATATGCCTTTTGGGACTTATGAAGAGTCTGTTGACAAAGCTTTTATGAATGCTGCAAACGTAATGAAGGAAACAAACTGCAATGGAGTAAAACTTGAGGGTGGAAGAAATATGTTTGAAACAGTAAAATATTTAACTGACCGTTCAATCCCAGTAATGGGACACATTGGTCTTCAGCCTCAAAGTGTACTCATAGATGGTGGTTATAAAGTCAAAGGAAGAAATAAATTTGATTGGGGTAAATATATTGATGATGCAATTGCAATAGAAGAGGCTGGAGCATTTTCAGTAGTACTAGAAGGGATGGCTGAACCATTAGCTGCTGAGATCACATCTAGAATATCGATACCAACGATTGGCATAGGCGCCTCTCCTAATTGCGATGGCCAAGTATTAGTAACAGAAGATATGTTAGGCTTAACTAACATTGCCCCTAAGTTTGTAAAAAAATATGCTGATTTAGAAAGTTTAATAAAAAAGGCAGCACATCAATATGCTGACGAGGTGAGAAATAGAGAGTTTCCTAGCAAAGAACATACTTATGCAATGAACCCTCAAGTTGTTAATAAAGGTGAAGAAGATTAATGTCAGACATTTTAAGGCAAGTTGACGAAGAATTGAGGCAGGATCGTTTACTAAAAATATGGAGACGTTACCGTGTATATTTAATTGGTGGACTATTATTAATTATTGGCTCAGTATTAGGTTATCAAGTTAATAAGTCAGTAAATCAATCATTTTATGAAGATGAAGTTGAGAAATATATTAGTACTTCAGATTTAGTAGATTTTGAACAAACGATTGAAAATTTAGGTAAAATTGAAAATTCAAATCAATTACTTATTTCAGGTATATCAAAAATTAAAATTGCGACAGTATTAATGGAAAATGGTAGAACACAAGAAAGTAAATCCAAACTTTTAGAAATCATTAATGATGGCAGAGTAGACATTCTTGTGACTGATCTGGCTATCTATTTTTATTTAATGAGCAATCTAAATGAATTGCCGATAGATGAAATGAACACATATTTAACAAATAATAAATTGGAAAATAGTTCTTTTAAATATCTATTTAAAGAAACTTTAGCTATTAAATATCTATTAGCAGGTAATATTAATTTATCTCAAGAAAAATTTAATCAGTTAATCAATGATCAAAATACTCCAAGAGATATTGTTATCAGAGCGACTAAATTTTTAGACACAATAAAATAGTATGAAAAATATTTTATATATTATTATGCTATCAACATTTGTAATATATAGTTGCACGAAAAATGAAATTATAGAGAAAGAGATTAATAGTTTTTCTATATTAGCTTATGACGCAGAGATCTCAGAAACTTTAGGTTTAAATATAGATGATATAAGAATAGATTCTCCAAAGGAAGTAAATTATTGGTCGCAGCACTTTCAGAATCCGGGAAATAATTTGAATAATATATTTTCCTTATCTACATTTGAAAATAAGACAAAGATTGTTTCAGGAACAAGAGGTGCTCTTAACATTATACAGCCAGTGTATTTTAATGATACAATCTGTTACATTTTACCCAAGGGTTTCCTAGAATGTAAAAATCTTAAAAGTAACAAAAAAATATTTTCAATTGATGTAAAAATAGATGGAAATAAAAATTATGAAGTTATCAGAGGCGGACTTGCTTACTTTGACAATAAATTAGTGCTCGTTGATGCCTATGGACAGATTTTACTCATTGATTGTAATAATGGAGATAAAATATGGGAGAAAAAAATTGAATTTCCCATTTTATCTCCACCACTAATTTATAGGAATCAAATTGTATTCATTTCATTAGATAATAGATTATTTTCACTTTCTTTAGAAACGGGCGACATAGAATGGTCATTTCAAACAGTTGCTGAAGATAAGAAGAGTTTGATTACAGCTTCTCCAATTGCATTTGAAAATACAATTATAGCTCCTTTTAGTAATGGTGAATTAGTAGCCTTTGCAAGTGACACTGGCCGACCCTTGTGGTCAGAAAATGTTTCAAAAATCTCATTATTAAGTAATTTTGATATTAAAGATATTTCAGCTAGTCCTGTCTTATCAGATAATACAATTTTCTCTCTAAGTACAAACGGAAAACTGATTTCAATAAACGCTATTAATGGAAAAAGAAATTGGACAATCGATTTATCAGGATACAGGACCCCAGTTGCATCAGGAGGTCAATTATATATAATTGATGAAGATGGAAAGCTGATCTGCTTAAATGAAAATACTGGTGAAGTATATTGGGTTACAGAACTCAATAAATTTAAAAAAGGCCAAAAAGTAAAGAACCTAAATCTTTGGCTAGGTCCATATTTAATAAACAGTTTATTATATAGCATTTCTTACTTTGGAGAATTAAAGATCGTATCACCAATTACAGGCGATGTATTGTCGACTGATAGTCTGGGTGTAAAGGGCATTATGATACCACCAGTTATATTAAGTAGTGCAGTATTTGTAATGGATGAAAATTCCAATGTCTTCCAGTTTGAATAAGATAAACTTTTGTATTATTGGCAAACCGAATTCAGGTAAATCAACTTTATTTAACTGTTTACTTGAAGATAGTATTTCTCCTGTTGGTGATGAATACGGGCTTACAAAAAATTTATTTAAAGATAAATTTACACTATACAGTCATGATTTTACAATCTTTGACACTCCAGGACTGAGACGAAAAAGTAAAATAGAAGATCTGGATGAAAAGAAAAGAAACAGGGAGGTAATTAAACTTGTAGACAAGGTTGATGTAGTAATTTTACTTATAGATTCAGTAGAAAATATTACTAAGCAAGATTTTAGACTGGCTGATTTGGCAATAACAAAAAAAAAAGATACTATTTTTTTTATTTAATAAGATAGATCTTATTGATGAGGGAAAGAAATTTAAAACAAAAATAGATAAATACTTAAGCAATAATTACAGTCAATACCAAATGATAAATACTGATTTTATTTCTGCGAAGAAAAACATAAGAATTAAGAATTTTATAAAAGAAATTATTAAAAAAAATAAACTTGTAAATATTGAAATTACAAAAACAAATTTAAATAAATTTCTAAATTATTTGAATAAACAATCAAAATATCCAAAAATTAAAAAAAGAGAAATAAAGCCAAAATATATTGTTCAAATAAAAACCGGCTCTCCACTTTTTAAGGTCTTTATTAATTCAAAAAAGAAAGCACCTCTTATATTCCAAAGATTTTTTGATAATGCATTTAGGGATTTTTTTAAAATAAAAGGAGTCCCTATTACTTATCAATTTATAAGTTCTAGCAATCCTTATTCAGACTAAAGCTTAATTATCTCACCGCTTTTTTTATTTGATAGCAAGAATTTTACAATCGCACTTGCAACGTCGACTGGATCTTTTATTTGTTTTTTATTCTCACCAGGCATGATATTTTCTCTAAATTTGGTATTTACTGCACCTGGATAGATAATATTAGCATTTATAGAGGTGCCTTTATTTTCATTGGCAAAACTTAAGACTAATTCATTTAATGCTGTCATGATTGGTTGATATATACCCCAATATTGGGATTGCATGTCATTTTTTATTGAAGAAATAATAACAAAGTTAGATTTCTTAGAATTTTTAAGTAAAGGATGAAAATGCTTCATAATTCTAAAATTAGAAATATAGTTTAAATTGATAGTGTCATTTAATTCATTTAAATCAATTGATTCTACAGGAGATAGCTTAGTAATCTGGCCGGCAGATGACACAATAATATCTAAAAATTTATCTTTTTTGAAAATTTCTTCAGAAAGATTTTCTATTACATTAGGCTTACATAAATCAATTGGAACAATTGTACATTCACACCCATTTGAAATTATTTTATCATTTAATTCTTCTAATTTAGATGTATTGCGTGACAAAATATATATGTGTTTAACTGACTTTGATAGCTCCTGGGCAACATTTGACCCAATTCCAGATGAGGCGCCCGTAATAAGACAATTTAGAGTTCTCATATTTATATGCCTATTTCATCTAAATTTCTTGGTATATGTTCAAAGAAATCTATTCCAATATTTACCAATTCAGCAAATGAGCTGTTATCCATAAAGTCATCTAATAGACTAGAAGATAAATTCTGATTTATAAAAATTAAAGTTATCACAACTACAATATATCCCCTGAAAATGCCCAGGATCGCTCCAAGCCCCATATCAACAATTCCCTTTTTTTTAGGCTGTAAAAAACCGATGAAAAGTCTCAGCAGGAATGAAATAAATATATATGAGGTAATAAGGGTAATTAGGAATATTGTTACATCAGATAAAGTTTCATTAGAAATATACTGATCTGCAACAGGTCTTAATAAGGTAAAACAATTTTTAAGTATGAAAAATATTAGTATCCATTTGATTAAATTAAAAAAACTTTTTAATAATCCATTTTTAATACCAAAAAAAATTGATATTAGGCAAATGATTAGGAAAGTAATATCAAAAGCATTGAGAAATTGAGAATAATTAAGGTCGTCCATATTATGAATTTTTATTAAAATACCCTAGTAATATTGGCAATATAGTAAGACTTCCTATTAAAGCAATTAACATTGCAAGTGCTGTAAATACTCCAAAGTATATTGTAGGGTAGAAATTAGAAAATACCAAAATTGAGAAACCTGCCATAATAGTTATTGAAGTATTTTTGATTGCAATACTAACTGTTTTCTGGCAGTTATTGACTGCATCCGCGTGTGATCCAGTTAACAGAATATATTCACGGTACCTATAAACATAATGTATACAATTATCTACTGCTATCCCAATCGTAATAGAGGCAATTGTAATTGTCATTAAATCAAGGGGTATATTTAACAAGCCCATAGTTCCCAAAATAACAAAACAGGCTACTAAATTTGGTATTAAAGCAGCTAAAGCTATTTTAAAGGATCGGAATAAAATGATTAATATTGTAAATATTCCCATTAAAACAATTCCTAAAGATTTAATTTGAGAGTCAAAAAGACTTTGCAACATGTTATTGTAAAGAATTAGTATACCAGTAAGACTTACTTCAATATTTTGGTTGTTATAATTTGATTCCATATGTTCTTTAAGTTCATTAACAAAATCTGCTCTTTTTAACTCCGGGTGAGTGTCGATTACACGCAGAGATATTCTTGCTTGATTTTTATCAATCAACACATAGGGTTTTAAAATTTGATCTTTGATGTCTTGCGGTAATTTTTTGTACAAAACTGAGAGCTCAAGAGTATCAAACTCTTCATTTGAATTAAGTTTTTCAGCAGTTCTTATAATGGATGCTAATGAAAGCACTTTACCTACAAAATCAAACGTTTCTAAATAGTCATGAATACTTTTAACATTGTCAATTTTTTCTTTAGTAAACCAATAGTCTGCAGGATCATAATCAATACCAAAATCCATAAAATTCTCTTCATCATCAGAGAAATCATCATTTGACTCATTTTTGAACTGAATAATAATATCCAGGGGAGTTGTTCCGCCCAATTGTTCATCAATCAATTTCATTCCTTTGTATATTTCAGTATCTTCTTTAAAGTAATTAACAAAACTATTTTCTACTTTAAGAGTACTTGCTCCATATATGCCAATAGCAAACAAAGATGTAAAAAATAATAATGTTAATAATGGGAAGTTGATCGATAAGAAAGAAAATACATCTTTGCTATTATTTTTTTCTAATAGGGCAGTACCTTTTAAATTTAAGACTGATATTAAAATTGGTAAGAAAATAAAACTGGATATATATGTGATAATTAGACCTATGCACATCATTAGACCAAAATCCATAACCGGTTTAATTCCACTTGTGTAAAGTGATCCAAATGCAAAAATAGTTGTTAGAGCTGCAAAAACACAAGGCTTATACATTTTTCCCAGTGCACGTATGATATTTTGATTAATTGTTGATTTTTCCTCTTCTAAACTTATTTGCCGATATCTTACAACGATATGTACAGTCATTGATAAAGATAAGATTAAAATAAGCATGATAAAGTTTGATGATATAACAGTCACTTTCCATCCAAGCAGTGAGATTGATCCAATCATAGTAATTAAAACGAACATGCAATTACCTATACATGCAATCATCCACAAAGGGCTTCTAAAAACAAGATAGAGGACAATTAATATAAAAATAAAGGCCCCAATACCGAAAATAATAATGTCATTTTTTACGAATGCGATGGTATCATTTGCAATCATTGAAACTCCGCCTAGATGAATTTTAATATTTTTATCTTTGAATTGGTCAATTATTGTTCTGACAGTTAAAATATTATTTTCTCTCTCTTTATCCTGTTTCTTTTTTTCTATTTCATATTTGAAATCTAATTGAGATAAAAGTTCAAGCTCAGCATCATTTTTGTTATTTAATTCATTAAGTCTTATTCTTTCATTTACTATTGCAATGAAATCAAGATCCTTTTTTAAATTAATTAGTAAGCCTGTAGTGGTTGCATCTTCACTAATAATTAGGTTTTTAAAAATCGGACTATTAAGTAATTCTATCTCTGCATCTGTGATATTTACTTGTGGTGATTTAATTGTAATTATTTCATTTACTAGATCTGATAAAGATTGATTATTAATTTCTAATAATGGTGCGTCAAAAATTGATTGAGTTGAATCAACAAATGGAAGCTTATCAATTTCATTTATAAAAGAATTTAAGAAATCAAGATTTTCTCTTTTAATAAATTTTTGTTTTGACGTGAACGTAACAATTAAAAAATCACTTGAGTCATAGTCCTTGATTAATTCTTGATATCTTTTTAAATCATCATCTTGTTCTAAGATGAGAGTGTCAGAAGATGCATCAAGTTGAAAATTATCAGAGTTAAATAGGAAAAAAATAGCAACTGCCACAAGTAGAAACAAAGATAATTTTGAATAATTATCAAGAACTGACGAAAATACTTTTTTCATTACTTATGAAATATATCTTCTTTGGTATCTTTTGCCTAGGTTTGTTAAAATTTCATATGGTATTGTATTTATACTCGCGCAAACTGTATTGATAGGGTTCTTATCTCCAATAAATTCAAATTCTTTATTGGATATTTGTTTTAAATTTGTAAATTCTGACAAATCAACTGTTACTGAGTCCATTGAGACTCTGCCAATTAAGTTAATTCGTTTATTATTTAAATAAATTTTACAATTATTAGAAAATAACCTGCTGAATCCATCACCATAACCAATAGCAAAAGTTCCAATTTTCATCTTTTTCTTTGCTTTAAATGTAGCTCCATAGCCTACAGTATCCCCTTTATTTATTTCCCTTATTTGAATTAATTTACTCTTTAAAGAGACTACATTTTTGTAATGTTTTCTTTCTCTGATTTGACAGTTGCCCCCATAAATAGATATTCCTGGCCTAACCATATTAAGATTATATTTTCTTCCCAACAATACCCCTCCAGAGTTCGATATGCTGTGTAGACAATTTGGAAAGTGCTTTCTTATCTTATTGAATTCATTTAATTGAGATTGATTTTTTTTTCTTTTTGGGTCATCAGCACAAGCTAAATGGCTCATTATTAGAACTAGATCTGAATTTTTAATTAACTTTGATTGGTTTTTAATTAGTTTAGCAGTTTCATTTTTATCTAAACCAAGTCTTGACATACCTGTATCAAAATGAATTGCGATTTTGAGTTTTTTACAAAATTTACCTTGGTAGCGCTCTATTTTTCTGAGCTGTTTTAAATTATTAATCACTGGTATTAATTTATATTTACTGAGTATATTTAAGTCTTCTAAAACCAAACCATTTAAAATAAATACCTCTACTTTTTTATTAATTTTCCTAATTTCCATAGCTTCATCTGTAGATGCTACAAAAAAGTGTTTACATTTTGATCTTATTAGTGCGGGAAGAACCTTGTTAACTCCAAGACCATAAGCATTTGATTTTACAGTTGCCGCAACAATACAATTTTTAGTAACTCTTTTTTTGATTTTTAAGTAATTTTCACTTAGGGATTTTAAGTTAATATCTAAAAAAGTATTTTGATCAGCATTCTTCATTTTGAAAGACTTTACTCATAATTGTTTGAGTGATCTTTGCTAATAAAGTTCCCAAACTTTGTAAACTTACTTTCAAAGCTTAATCTTATATTTCCTGTAGGTCCATGCCTTTGTTTTGATATCAGAAGTTCAGCTTGTCCATGAATCTCATCCATTTTTTGCTGCCACTCAATATAATCTGCGGTACCAAGGGCAGGCTCACTTTTTTCAAGGTAGTATTCTTCTCTATAAATGAACATTACTACATCGGAGTCTTGCTCGATAGAACCTGACTCTCTTAAATCGGATAACAAAGGTTTTTTATCTTCTCTTTGTTCTACCTGTCTTGATAATTGTGATAGGGCTATTACAGGAATATTCATCTCTTTTGCCAAGGCTTTGAGGCCTTGAGTTATTTCCGAAAGTTCAAGAACCCTAGATTCATTTCTTGATACTTTACTTGGTCTCAATAATTGCAAATAATCAATTACGATTGCACCAAGACCATGCTTACGCTTTAACCTTCTTGCTCTTGAAGCAAGTGTTCCGATATTTATTGCTGGTGTATCATCAATAAATAAAGGTATCTCTAATATCTTTTTTGATACTGACACTAAATTGTCTAAATCATTTTCCGATAAGTCACCTTTTCTCATGTCATTAGAGCTTATTCTTGCCTCCTCAGATAAAATTCTTCTTGCTAGTTGTTCTGATGACATTTCTAGTGAAAAGAATAAAACACTCGAGTCCATATCATTATTATTATGAGCCTCTTTTGCAATATTAAATGCCATATTTGTTGCCAATGCTGTTTTTCCCATAGATGGTCTTCCGGCAATTATAATTAGATCAGAAGAATGAAATCCTCCTAATTTAGCGTCAAGATCCCTAAACCCAGATGATAGACCAATTACGCTTGTATCTTTTTTAAATGCTTTAGTGGTAAGCTCTATGGCTTCTTCAACTGAACTTCTAAATGATTGAACCTTATTTCTTGTAGTTCCTTTTTCTGATATCTGATAAAGATCTTTCTCTGCATCTTCTATGAGATCCTCAGGTTTTATATCCATATCACTTTCAATAGCATCATGTTGGACTTTGCCCCCAAGCTCATAAAGTCCTCTTCTTACAGCCATATCATAAATTATTTGAGCATAGCTCTTTGCATATTCCAAAGAAACTGCTGAATTTGCAAGTCTAAATAGGTAGTTTGATCCACCTATTTCTTCTAGATTTTTCTCAATTTCAAAATAACTCTGTAAAGTAATTGGTGATGCGATTTGACCTTTAGAAACCATTTTATTCATTACTTCAAATATGATTCTATGAACCGGTTCATAGAAATGTTCAGAATTTACTATTTCAGTGATATCGTAGAATATTTCGTTATTAATTAAAATTGCACCAAGCAATCCTTGTTCAGCTTCCATATTGTGTGGTAGCTGTTTGGAAGAAATATTATTGGACTGGATCTGAAATGTATTAGACATTGAGTCAATTAACATTAATTACTATAAGTTGTCAGTATATTAATAATAAAAGATACTAACAGGATTTCAATATTGTTAATATATTCTTAGGCTTTATATAAAGAATTATATTTGCCTTTTAAATCTTTGAAAATGGTAAAGAATTATAATTAAGTTTTTTTTGTTATTTCAAGGTGGAGCTTAGCTTTAATATCCGCATATAAACTTATTTGTATTTCAGTTTCACCTAATTCTTTTATTGGATCAATAATCACTGCGTCTGGAGAAATTTTTATTTCAAATAAAGTGTATATGTTATCACTTACAGATTTATGACTAACTGCACCATAAAGACTGCCATCTTCATTTGCCTCCATCTGGATTGAAATTTTCTTTCCGTCTAGCTTTTCTTTAAATTCATTTGCTTCATCCAATTTTTTATCATTATTGGCATTTATTTGAGTGATACGATTTTCTAAATCAGCTTTATTTTTTTTGTTGGCAACAATTGCTTTTTTTTCAGGTATCAAAAAATTTCTTGCAAAGCCATCTTTAACGGTAACAATTTCACCAGCTTTTCCTAATTTATTTAATGATTCTAAAAGTATAATGTCCATTATCGACCTGTATATGGCAATAATGCTAGATATCTTGCTCTTTTAATTGCATTTGAAAGATCTTTTTGTTTCTTTATTGAAATATAACTTATTCTTCTTGGTGTAATTTTACCTTTTTCTGAGATAAATTTTCTGAGAGATGAAAGATCTTTATAGTCGAAAGAAGAAGTATTATTTTTTGTATTTCTATCCATAAACACCTATTCTTTTTCTTTAGCCATTAAGGTGGGAGTTTCACTAAATGATTTAACTTTAATTGATAAGTATCTGATAACATTTTCATTTAAATTTAATTTCGAGTTCATTAGGTCAATATTTTCTTGAGACATTTCTATATTCATAAATTCATAAAAAGCTTTTTTATTGTTTTTTATAGGATAAGCAAGGTTTCTCATACCCCAGCTTTCTTGATAAATGATATTGCCTTTTAATTCAGAAACCATGTCTGTATGATTTTTTAACTCATTAGAAAGTTCATTTGAGCTTAAACTTTGTTTAAGTATTATTACATGTTCGAAAAGAGCCATAAATTAGTCATATTTATTATTAAAGTCCGAATAAATATTCTATAATTAGTCATTAAGCAAGTATTCTTTTAGATGAAAACAGCATTAATTTTTCCTGGACAAGGCTCACAAAATGTTGGAATGGGATATGACTTTTATTCTAATTTTCAATCATCACGTGATATTTACGATCAGCTTGATAAAATAATGGGAGAAAGTCTTACAAACTTAATATTTAAAGGAGTAGCAAGTGAACTTGCCATGACAGTAAATTCACAACCCTCCATAATGGCAACAAGTGTTGCCATTTTTTCAGCTTTAAAAGAAAGTGGAAAAATGAATGAAAATTCTTTTCATTGTGTGGCAGGTCACTCTCTTGGTGAATATTCAGCGTTAGTTGCAAATAAATCGCTTGTTTTTAGAGACTCTGTTGAGCTTCTTAAAATTCGATCCAAAGCCATGCAAGAAAGTATGCCAATCGGCACTGGAGGAATGGCAGCAATTATTGGAGGCACTGAAGAAGAGATTGCCGCAATTATCAACGATTTAAGATCAGAAGGAAAAGTTTTTATTGCAAATGATAATGCCGTTGGGCAGGTAGTTATAAGTGGTGAAATGAAAGCAATTGATTATATTGCTGCAAATTCAAAAAAACTCGGTTTAAAAAAAGTTATTAAGCTGTCTGTAAGTGCACCATTTCATAGTGAATTAATGATGAAAGCTTCAATGACAATGGAGAATGAGATTGATAAATTCAGTTTTAAAGCTTTTGCTGTACCTCTTTATTCTAATGTAACCTCTTTGCCTTGTGATGAATTAGAGATTAAGCAAATTCTAGTGGAACAAATAGTGAAAAAAGTAAGATGGAGAGAAATTATCACAAATATGATAAATGATGGCGTAGAAAAGTTTATTGAAATTGGACCAGGTAATGTATTGACGAATTTAGTAAAAAGAATGTCAAAGGAAGTAACTTCAATTTCAATATCAAAAGTAGAAGATTTTGAGAAATTGGATAATATTTAATTATGAGAAATGTTTTAATTACTGGAGCGACGGGTGGAATAGGGTCATCAATCTTAAAATTATTTTATAATAACAATTACAATTTATGTGTAACGGGCACTAACATTGAAAAGCTGAATGAGATTGAAGTTAAATATAAAGGAAAAGTTAAATGTATTTCCTGTAATCTTAATGACAAATTACAAATAGAGAAACTTGTCCAGCAGTCGAATGAATATTATGGATCAACTGATATACTCATTAATAATGCAGGTATTACGAAAGATAATTTGTTTTTAAGAATGAAAGATGAAGAATGGGATGATGTAATTAATGTTAATTTAAATTCTAATTTTAAGTTAACAAAACAAATTTTAAAGGGCATGATTAAAAGTCGTTGGGGAAGGGTTGTGAATATTTCATCAGATGCTGCTAAGATTGGTAACGCAGGTCAAGCAAACTATGTTGCTTCTAAATCTGCAATTGAGGGCCTCACAAGGACACTCGCAAATGAAGTAGCTTCAAGAGGCATAACAGTTAACTGTGTTTCACCAGGATTTGTTGAAACTGAAATTCTTGAAACAATCAATGAAAAAACATTGCAAAATATGGTAGAAAAAATTCCTCTTGGAAGAATGGGAAGAATCGATGAAATTGCATCTGCAGTTTATTTTCTTTCTTCAGAAGAATCAGCCTATATTACAGGTCAGGTGCTTCATGTTAATGGTGGCTTGACAATGTGATGCAGAACGTAATAAAAAAAAGATAATATATTAAAACAGGAGTATTTATGAGTGAAGTTGCTGACAAAGTTAAAAAAATTATTGCTGAACATTTAGGCATAGATGATATGAGTAAAATCACTGATGATGCTAAATTTATTGATGATTTAGGAGCTGATAGTTTGGATACCGTTGAACTAGTCATGGCTTTTGAAGAAGCTTTTGATGTAGAAATTCCTGATGATAAAGCTGAAACTATACTTACTGTTGGAGATGCAATATCTCATTTAGAAACAGACTAATAAAAACAATTTAATGAAGAGAGTTGTAGTTACCGGAATGGGGCTAGTTACCCCCTTTGGCTGTGGAAAGACACAAAACTGGGATAGCTTAATCTCTACTAAATCGAGTGCTAATAAAATTACAAAATTTGATTCGACAAAATTCAAATGTCAAGTTGCATGTGAAGTCCCGATAGGCAACGGAGAAAATGGAACGTTTAATGCAGAAGACTGGATTGAGAGAAAAGAAATAAAAAAAATTGATGATTTTATTAAATACGCAATGGCTGCTGGTGAGGAAGCTTTTCAAGAAAGCAATTTAGGTATCATTAAAGATCCGCAGTCATTCCGCGCAGGCTGCATTATTGGCTCAGGTATGGGTGGATTACCTGGAATTGAACAAACATCTATTGATTATGCAAATGGAAAAAAAATTAGCCCCTTTTTTATAACTGGTAGAATAATCAATATGCCAGCTGGCTATTTATCAATAAAGTATAATTTCAAGGGACCAAACTATTCAACAGTTTCTGCCTGCGCCTCTTCTGCTCATGCAATAGGTGAAGCGTTTCGCCTAATTCAGCATGGTCAGGTTGACGTTATGATGACTGGTGGATCAGAAGCGACTATAAGCCCAATAGGAATAGAGGGCTTTGCCGCTTGTAGAGCATTAAGCACAAAATTTAATGACACCCCTTCAAAATCTTCTAGACCCTTTGACGAAGAAAGAGATGGTTTTGTCATGGGTGAAGGCGGTGCAGTTCTAATACTTGAAGAATTAAGTCATGCAATTAAACGTAATGCAAAAATATTGTGCGAAATAAAGGGATATGGAATGTCGTCAGATGCGTACCATTACACCTTGCCAGACAGTTCAGGAGATGGAGCTTATAGGGCGATGAACAATTCAATTGAGGACGCTAATCTTCAGCCAAATGAAATTCAATACATAAATGCTCATGGCACTTCAACTCCAGCAGGAGATAAAGCTGAAGCACTAGCTATTGATAAATTATTTATGGAGAACTCAGAAAAAGTATGTGTATCATCAACAAAATCTCAAGTAGGCCACTTGTTGGGGGCCGCTGGAGCAGTTGAAGCTATATTTTCAATAATGTGTTTAGAAAATGAAATTGTACCTGTTAATTTAAACTTAGAAAATGAATTGGAAACAAAAAAAATAAATTTCATTAAATCTGAACCACATAAAATGGATCTTACAAATATAATATCAAATTCATTTGGTTTTGGCGGAACAAATGTTTCGTTGATATTTTCTAAGTTTGATGACTAATATTCTTAAATCAGAAAAATTGATTATTGTGATATCGTCCCCATCAGGTGCAGGAAAATCCTCTATATGCAAGCAATTATTAAAGGATGATCCCAAGTTAAATATATCTATTTCAGATACTACAAGGCCCCCCAGAGATAATGAAACTAATGGTACAGACTACAATTTTATTGAAAAAAATGAATTTGAGAAAAGAATTAGGAATAATGAATATATTGAATACGCAAATGTTTTTGGTAATTATTATGGGTCACTTCATAAGGATGTTCAAAACTCACTAGATAATGGTTTTGATGTTCTGTTTGACATAGATTGGCAAGGATCACTTCAGCTTAAAGCCTCAAATCAGCCAAACTTATTAACTATCTTTATTATTCCTCCATCAAAAGAGATCATCTATGAAAGATTAAAGCTAAGAGCAGAAAAGTCTGGTGACAACGAAAAAGCCATTAAATATAGGATGGAAATGTACGAAACTGAAATGAGTCATCAGAATGAATATGAGTACATTGTTGAAAATGATGACTTTGAAAAATGTGTTTACAAAATAAAGGAAATAATATTAGAAGCTAGGGCAAAGTTAAATATCTGAAGCCAATTTACAATAATCGTCAACCGAAAGGTTTTCCGCTCTTAGATTCTCGTCTATTTTATATTTCTCTAAAAGAAAGCCGTAGTCTCTAAGGCTGGTTTTTATTTTTTTTCTTCTGTATTCAAATGATTTCTTTAAAATCTTTTGTAAATTCATAATATCTATATTTGCATTTTTAGTAATTGGTATAAACTCAAGTACTGTCCCATCAACATTTGGCTTTGGGAAAAAAATATTTGATGGAGCATTTAAAAGTTTTTTTACCCTGCAGCGAGCTTGAGTTATTACAGAAATTCTACCGTAACTTTTTTGATTATGTGTTGCCATTATACGTTCTGCAACTTCTTTTTGAAACATTAAAATCATTTTGCTGTAGAATGGAGGCCAATCATAATTCATAATCCAGTTTATTAAAAGTTGAGATGAAATATTAAAAGGTAAATTTCCAACAATTAATGAATTATTTTCGTTACTCATTTCTTGATAATTGCAAGTTAATGCATCATCATTAACTAATATAATATTTTCATCATCTTTAAATCTGTCTTTCAGTATATTAGAGAGCCGCAAATCTTTTTCGATTAAAAACAATTTTTTAAATTTTTTCTTGGATAATTTATCAGATAAAGCTCCTTCACCTGGACCGACTTCAATAATATTTGTTGAGGGATCACTTTCTATCATTGAGCTTAGTTTTAAAATAAAATTATTGTCATGTATGAAATTCTGACCAAGAGATTTTTTTGGAAATATTCTATTTATATTCAATGGTTGCTTCATCAAACATATCCCTTATCATTTTAGTACTTTTAAGATCCAACTGTCTTTGAATAATTATTTCTCTAGCTTTGTCTTTTGTAATATTAGGATTATTGAGAATTATTTCTTCAACTTCAATTTCACTAGTTGAAGTCATTCTGTAATACATACTTGATATTAGTTTCTGCCAAGAGATTTGGGAAATTAAAAAATTTTCAAATTCATCATATTTAATATTATTAATTTCAAATATTTTTAAGATCTTATCTTTGCTAAATGGTGCATTATTGAAAAAATTGTTTTCTTGCTGTAGATATTCGTCATTACTAACTGAAATGTTGTATTCCATTAGTTTTTCATATTTTAATTTTTCTTGTATTAACTCTTTGACAGCAGAGTTTGTAATTTGATCATTATTTTCAATTGTTATATCAATGCCAGATAATATTGCGTTCATCTTCATTCTTTGAAATATATCATAAGATGTAATTAACTGATCATTTACAAGAACAGCGATTTTATGATCACTAACATAGACCGCATAAACTTTAGAAGATAGAGATAGAATAAAAAGTAATAAAATAAATATCTTAACTGTTTTTTTCATTCCAAATTAAATTTTAGGTCCGAAAACGATATTTTTTCCATAATTTTTTGTTGAACCAAAAGGCTTGAGAACAATGGTAAAACTAAAACCATCACTTTCCTCTATGTCCCTGTCTTTTGTCAAATCTCTATAATAATTAAAGTCTATACCAAGACAATCATTTTCATACAATATACCGTATTGATATCCAATATTTTTATTTGTATCTAGATTTTTTGACCCAGTAAAATTTAAAAATAAGTTTTTATCTAAGGTATATTTCCCTCCCACTGCAATTTGCTCTCTAGGAGCTGCGTATTTGCCTGATGAGTAATCATAATTTATTGCAAATTTCATATTACCGAGTTCATTATAAGAGTTCGCACTTAAACCTCTGGTTTTTAAGTCATCCCTATCAACAATAATTGATGTATCTAAATAATTTTTGGTATTCATTGTTATATTTGAATTAACGAAGTAATGAGATATTTCATCATTAACATCAGAATTGCTTTTATTAAACCGATAGTTCTGTCCAATAATTGTTTTTATATCAGCTCCACTTTCTAAATCTACAAACCATTCAATGCCATAGTTTATTCTTGGACCCCCCTCCCATTCAGTTTTAGAAGTTGCTCTATTTGTAGAAAATAGATTACTATTTGTTACCGTTTTAGCAGATGTATAATTATTATATGGTGCAATAATCGGCATAAAAATCGGCGTAACTATCTGATTCACAGACGATGAAGTTTTTATTAGTGGGTATGATATTTTTGTGCTTATTTGTGGATATATTCTGATATTATTTGAGTCTTTTTTTGATTTTTCATCAATCGATATTGAAGTTACTCTAAAGTTCGCTTCATTATCGGCAATTAATCCAAAGTTTTTATTAACTTTTTGATTTCCCCAATTGAGTTGCGAAGAAACTAGTGAAAGATATGACTCATCTAAGTTCTTTCTAATAGTAAGACTATTGTTGAGTGAAATGTTTCCATCATATAAATCATTCTCTATATTTTGAATATTATAATTAATATTTGGATATAAATATTCCCATTGTTCATCTTGTACAGTTAAGTGTTTATAACCTATAGTTTCAATCGAAAAAAATGTATCTTCATCTTCTCTTTGAAAATCAATTCCTGATTTCAATACAGTTAAATGATTAATTTTATTTTTTCTCATATACGTATCATTGTTGCTAGTTTTCAAGTAAGCATTTAAATTTCCATAAGGATTAAAAATTGTACTATCAAAAAATAAATGACTACTTGTGCCACTATCATCATTGTTATCATCAATACTTGTATTTATTTCTAATCGGGCATGGTTAGTTAGTTGTCTATAATTCAAGTTATAAAAGTTGTTGCTAGTAGTTTGTATATTAGGAGTAAGGGTAAGATCTAAATTACTTTTTATATTAAGAAAAAATGGTATCGAAAATGTATCACCTAGTTGTTTATCTGTTTGAATGGTTGGCATTAAAAAACCTGACCTTTTTTTTACTGAAGGATCCGGATGAGAAAAGTAGGGTAGATAAAATACAGGAATATTAAATAATTGAATTTGAGCATGATCATAGTGCATTGTTTTAGTTTCATCGTTGTGATAAATTTTCTTTGACTTCAGCTTCCAACCAGGGCAGTTCTTAATAAGATAATCCCCTTTTTTGCATGGTGTAAACTCTGTGTCATTGATAATACTAACTTCATCTTTTTTTCTATAGCTTGAGCCAATAATTCTTGATCCATCTTTTAACCTTGCTTTGACTGCGTATCCATTTACATCATTCAAATTGTTAGATGAAGAAAGTTTATCAAAAAAAAATGTATTCTTTTGCTCATCATTCAATATCACATTGCCTGACGCATCTAATTTACTTTCTGCTCTATTATACGTGATTTCATCAGCGTTTATTTTAATATCATTTTCATTCACAGCAATTGCATTGCCTGATGCTTTTACTTTTTCACCCACTTTATCAACTTTAATTTCATCAGCAAAAATATTTATTTTCTGATCAGCATTTGTATTACCATAGTGAAGCGATAATATAGCTAGAGAAGAGATAAGGAAAATTAACTTTATTAATTTGTATGATGAAGGCATTATATTATTTTTTTTCTCTTTAATTCTGAATAATAAAAAATTATTGAAGCTATAAGCAATGTAATAATAATCATGCTAAAGTTCGCTATTATTGGATGTATCTTAGATGTTGATCCTAACGCATTAAGTAAATTAGAAATAAAATATAAGAAAAATATAATTATCAAAGAACTTATTATTACATTTGAAAACTTATCATTTGGTTTTATCTCTTTTACAATTGTCGACGCTAAAAAAACAAGAGAAGAGAGAAAAAATGGCAAGCATATAAGTCCATATAAATGCATTTTAAAGTCAACAGCCGAATATCCAAGTTCTTCAAGAAAGTTAATGAATGTTAATAATCGCCAAATAGAAATACTTGAAGGTGAAGATAAACTATCTGTTATATCTTCAGATTTAATATTGGTTCTATAATTAAATTTTTCTTTATAATTCGTCTCACCGTATTTAGGAGTTATTTGAATATCATACATTTCCCAATATCCATCTTCAAGTTTAGCTTTATTTCCATCAATTCTTCCATTGAATACACCTTTATTGTCATACTCAAGCAACATGAAGTCATATAAAGTATTTCCCTGATCCTTTGTTTCTTTTGCATATAGAACACTATTTAATCCATTCTCATAATTATCCTGTTTTAGCCATAACCCATTTTTTGTAATTGATGCGAATTTATCCACTTTATCAATGTATTCGTATTTTAGATCAGAATATCGGTCATCAAAGACAGAGATTAATGGGTTAATTAATGTAATAAAAATAGTACCCAGTATGAAATAGAGAAATATTGCTGGAATAATAATCTTTATATTTGATATTCCCATGCCACTGATGACGATTCTTTCTGAATTTCTTATTAAAATTAAGAAAGCAAGAATTGAACTAAAAAAAGAAGTAATTGGTAAAGTATAACTAATTAAATTAGGGAAGTTGAATATGGCTAATTGTAAGATTACGTTTATAGGAACATTTTTTCCAGCAGATTTTCTAAATTGTTCAACAAAATCTCCAATGAAGAGTATTGAGCTCAATATAAGAAAAGTAATTAGAAAAGAGTATAAAAATTTCTTTAATATATAATAATTTATTTTATTAAGCATTTTTCTTTTTGAAAATATAAAAAAAATTATAGCTAAGCTGAATTAGTACAATCGTAATTAGCATAAACGGAAATATATAGTTTAATGAAACTAAGTTATTGTTATCGATTAATAAATTTGATAGAGTTATCTGCATAATTTGTACTGTAAATGCTATAATTGAGACTGTGATTATAGGGTATATCCAACTTTCGTCCGGTCGTTTAGAAAAGCCAATCATTAATAAAGGTAATAAAGAATAGAAAAATATATAAAAAGGATTTATAATTCTTGAGTGAAGTTCAGCAAACTGTTCTTTTTCGTACTTTGAAAAAAGTGATAGTTTCTTATCCTTTAAGTTGCCTAATATTTCACTAGTAGATAATTCATCAGAATATATGTGAGTATTTTCTTTTTCTCCATAAGGCAAGAGACTAAGGTCATAAGTGTCAAACGCGACTTCTGATATTCTATTTTCATCACTATTGTACGTTTGTATTGTACCATTAAATAGCCTTATAACTTGAATATCATTAATTGACATAAACTTACCTTTTTCAGCTATATATGTCTGAGGAATTTTATTTTTACTTTGGTCATGAATTAGAAGGCCAAAAATATCATTTTCAATTTTTTTTTGTATGAAAATCGTTAAATTGCTCGTTGGCGATATGAATTTTTTTTCTTTTAATAAAGAAACATGAACACCTGCAGATCTTATTTCAATAATTTTGTAACGAATTTCTTTTAAAGAATTTGGAGTTATAAAAAGACTAAAAAGTAAAATAATGAAGTATATAGAAGTAGAGAATAAAATTATTGGCTTTATGAGAATATTTTTTTCAGATTTACCGGATGTTGCAAGTATAATTAGCTCGCTGTCATTTCTGAGACGATTAAGGTTAAATAAAATTGATAAAAAAATACATATAGGAAATGTCAAAAGTATTATTTTCGGCAGGAGAAGTAGTATATAGGTTGAATATGTCTCAACAGATACATTATTAGTAGTTAATAGGTCAATATGTCTCAAGCCCTGTCCAAGCCAAAGGATCCCTGAGAGTAAAATCGATAGAAACAAAAAACTTGAAGTGATTTCTTTAATCGCATATGTTGTAAATCTTGACATTTTCTCAATTATATCAATATTTTGTTAAAGGTATACACGTATGGATATTCAATTTAATAACTTAAAACAAGAAAAAGGTGCTATTGGCATTACATTCTGTGATCATAACTCTAAGTTAATAGGTTACGGCAAAAAACTAGACCAGATCTCAAAAAAACACCTATCAAATACAATCAATGCTGATGAGTCATTTAAGGCTAGAAAATCAAAAAATTTTGATTATTTGATTGTTCATAATCCTCAAAACCTTACTCTTTCAAAGCTATATATATTTAAATTAGAAAATATAAAGAACGCTTCTAATAGAGACTTTCAAATTTTAGGGGGAAATTTACTATCACTTATAAAATTTTATAAAGAAAATAGCATCATCATTTATCCTGATGGAGTGAGTTCTTCTAAATTAAGCTTTGTGAACTCTATAAGTGAGTTGCTGCTAGGATTTTTATTAGCATCTTACAAGTTTACAAAATATTTTTCTAAAAGAGATACGAAAAAAACAAGTAAAAAAACAAAGATTAAAATTTCTTCATCTCAATTTTCAAGATTAGAAAAAAACTATGAAATGGTAAAAGCAATTCATGAAGGTGTAACTATGACCAGAAATCTTGTTACGGAGCCCCCAAATGTTATGACGCCAACTGAATTAGCTAAAAATGCTTCTTCACTTGAAAAAATAGGTGTGAAAGTTAGGATTCTTGGTGAAAAAGAAATGACTAAATTAGGCATGGGGTCTTTACTCAGTGTTGGTCGTGGAAGTGAGCATGAGTCCAAACTGGCAATTATGGAATGGAAAGGTCATAAAAATAAAAAGAAAAAACCAATCGCGTTCATAGGTAAAGGAGTATCATTTGACACAGGTGGAGTTTCACTTAAGCCTGCAGGTGGAATGGAAGAAATGAAATATGATATGGGAGGTTCAGGTGTTGTTATTGGTTTAATGAAGACATTAGCTCTAAGAAAAGCTAAGGCTAATGTAATAGGTGTTGTGGGTCTTGTCGAAAATCATATTGGAAATATGGCAACAAGACCAAGTGATGTAGTGAAATCTTATTCAGGTCAAACAATAGAGGTTTTAAATACTGATGCCGAAGGCAGGCTGGTGCTTGCCGACGCTCTCTGGTATACCCAAGAGAAATACAAGCCTGAGTTAATGGTTGATTTAGCTACCTTAACTGGAGCAATAATTATTGCAATCGGCAATGAATATGCGGGATTATTTTCCAATAACGACAAATTAAGTAAGCAGCTGGAAGATGCTGGCAAAATTGAAGATGAGAAGCTATGGAGATTCCCACTTCATGATAAATTTGATAAAATGATAAACTCACCAATTGCAGATATGCAAAACATTTCTAGTGGAAGAGGTGCGGGCTCTATTACTGCAGCTCAGTTTTTACAAAGATTCGTTAATAAGGTCCCTTGGGCACATTTAGACATTGCTGGAACAACATGGTCAAAAACAAATTTACCAACATCTCCTAAAGGAGCAACAGCATTTGGGGTAAAGCTTCTTAACAAATTTGTATCAAAATACCATGAGGGCAAATAATGAGCACTGAAAGAACATTTTCAATTATTAAGCCAGATGCAGTTGAAAGAAATAAAATAGGTGAAATTACTGCAATGCTGGAAAATGCAGGATTGAGGGTTGTTGCTTCTAAGAGGTTACAGCTAGATCAGGCAAAAGCTTCACAATTTTATGAGGTTCATAAAGAGAGACCTTTTTTTCAAAGTTTGTGTGATTTTATGTGTTCTGGGCCAATTGTAGTTCAGGTTCTCGAAGGGGAAGATGCTGTAAAAAGAAATAGAGAAATTATGGGAGCTACTAATCCTGAAGAGGCCGCTGAAGGCACAATAAGAAAAAAATATGCATTATCACTTGAAAAGAACTCTGTTCATGGCTCCGATAGCCTTGAAAATGCAAAAATTGAGATAAGTCATTTTTTTTCAGAAGAAGATATTATTTCTTAAGCAATTTTATTATGGAAGCAGGGTAAAGTTCGTGTTCTGCTTTTAGAATTTTTTTTGACAATGTATCTGCATTATCTGTTTTTTCAATAGCAACAGAAGTTTGCATAATGATTTTTCCATCGTCTACTTTACTATTTACATAATGCACACTGCATCCTGACTCGACTTCTTGCGCATCCAATGCTCTCTGGTGAGTATTAAGGCCTTTAAATTTAGGAAGAAGGGAGGGGTGTATGTTTATTATTCTGTTTGGAAAGCTATTAATTAATTTATCGGTAATTATTTTCATATATCCCGCAAGACAAATAAGCTCAATATTATAAGGTTTTAGTAGTTTAAGAATCTCTTCTTCATAATGATCTTTGCTCTTAAAATTATTTAAATCTAGAGTATGAGTATCAATATTATTTTCTGATGCAAATTGAAGACCCGCTGCATTAGCATTGTCAGAAAAAACACATACAACTTTTGCTGGAAAGTTTTCATCTTTGCAAGCATTGATAATCGATTCTAAGTTAGAACCTCTGCCTGATATAAAAATCCCAATAGGTTTTTTATTCATTGAAATCAAGTCTTCCTATAAATTCTATACTTTTTTCTTTAGCAGATTTTTTTATTTCAATATTGCCAATTATATCAGATTTGTATTTATATTTTTTTATAATTTTTGTAACTCTACTTACATTTTTTTCATCAATTATGATTACCATTCCATAACCACAATTAAATGTTCTCAACATCTCATTTTGAGATACATTAAAACTACTAATCCATTTAAATATTGCTGGAAGTTTCCATTTATTCAAATCTATTACAGCCTTGGTATTTTTACTGATTGACCTGGGTAAGTTTTCGGTTACACCGCCACCAGTAATGTGTGAACAAGTTTTAATAAGATTTTTGCTAAAAAGATCAAGTATTACATCAACGTAAATATGCGTAGGCTTTAATAATATTTTCCCTAATGTGCTATTTTTGATAATTTTCTTTTTTAGACTAATATTATTATCTTTTATAATTTTACGAATCAGTGAAAAGCCATTGGAGTGAATTCCGGATGACTCAATTCCGATGATAAGATCATTTTTTTTTAATTGTAAAATTTTCTTCGAAATGCCACTTTTTACTCCAACACAAAAACCAGCTAAATCATATTTTTCTTTTGTATCATATCCTGGATGCTCGGCTGTTTCACCGCCAAGCAAGGCACAATGTGAAATTTTACATCCCTTTATTATCCCTTTTATTATATCAATACCTTTAGATACGTCTAATTTTCCAGTTGAGATATAGTCCAAAAAAAATAATGGAGTTGCTTTATCAACAATCAAGTCATTCACACACATGGCAACTAAATCTATACCAATTGTTTTATGGTCATTCATTTCCTCTGCAATTTGAATTTTTGTCCCTACGCCATCTGTTGCTCCAACTAGTATAGGCTTTTTAATTTTACTGCTTAAGGGGAATTGACCTGAAAATCCTCCGATTTCAGCCTTAATAAGACCTTTATCTTTTTTGATTAAGTTGCTAATTTTGCTTACAAACTCATTTCCTTTGTTGATACTTACACCAGAACTTGAGTATGATAATTTTTTCATTTGTCTACTATATATATGATTTATCAATTTTTCGCTAAACATATTAAACATTTACTCGCTGTTATTTTAATCTTATTTTTTAATTTTTCAGTTATGGCTAATGACGATTTATTTTTTTCAGAAATGAATATTGAAGTAAATATTCCTTATGTTAATAATTCAAATGTAAGAAATCTTGCAATTTCAAAAGCAGAAAAATTAGCATTTGAGAAAATTTCAAAAAAACTTCTGACACCAAGTGACTTCAATCAAATTATTAAATTAAACGATATTAATTATAATTATTTAGTAGAGAGTATTGAGTTTGTTGATGAAAAAATATCATCTGAAACTTATAGAGGGAGCTTTAATGTTTATTTTAGTTCATTTAGAGTTAGAGAGTTTTATGAATCTCGTTCATTAACATATTCAGAATTGAGCTCAAAAGACATAATTACCTATATTGCATTTTCAAACCACTTCGAGTTCTTCACATTATTTAATAAATGGAACATCGAATGGAAAAAAATAAATAATATTGGAAGTAAAATTAATTTGAACGTAAAAACTTTTTCTTCATCTGAAATGCACCAGTTAGATTTAGCAACATTCTTGGAAGGATCAAATTTAAATCTAGTGAGTGATATCAGGGACGCTATATTGATTTGGTGTAATCCTACTAGTATTGAAAATAATAAAATCAAATTTGAGATTATTATTAAGCTCATAGCCAATAATAAAGAAAATGTATTTAGAAAAACATTCATAGAAGAAAATAGCTTTTATAGAGATAATATTTTTGATCAAATTATTAAAGATATTAATTCTGAGTTATTATCGGTTTGGATTGATATAACAAAAAAATCGAATGATAAGTTTTTGTATAATTTTGTTTATGATATTAATTCAATCGATGATTGGGTAAAGCTAAGAACAGAACTAGAAACTTTAGAGTTGCTTAATTCCTACCACGTCACTTCATTTAATTTGTCTAAGGTTGAAGGGGTTATTAATTTTTCTGGCAATAATAATAAGTTAGAACTAATAATGTCTCAAAATAATATTGATGTAGCTAATATGGGTCCTTACTATAAAATTAGCTTGTATGATTAAGAATATTCCAAATTTATTGTCAATATTCAGATTAATAACTATTCCAATCGTAGCTTGGTTGCTATTAATTGATTTATTTTTTTATGCAGCTCTTTTTACAATCCTTATTGCCTTTAGTGATTTTTTGGATGGATTTATAGCAAGGTCTTTAAAGGCGGAAAGCGAATTAGGTTCTTACTTAGATGCTATTGCCGATAAAGCATTTGTAATATCGATCTATATATTAATAGGAACAGCAAATCTTTTACCAGTTTTTATCATCATCTTAGTCATATCAAGGGATATTATTATCTTAGGCTCTTTTGTAATAACATTTTTTGCAGGAATAAAAATTAAATTAAAAACTAGTAAAGTAAGTAAGTGGAACACTTTTTTTCAATTTTTTTTAGTTATAGCTACATTATTAGGCAATACAGCAGGATTTGAAAATTTCATAAATGAGATGAGATTAATTGAATTACTGATTGGGATTGTTGTAATTACTACATTAATATCGTTGTTTATTTATATTAGATATTGGATGGAAAGTATTAATTAGATGAATGAAGGTCAGTTAGTTTTTGATTTAGGCAAAGTTGAAGATTTCGATCCTAATGATTTTTTTATTAGTAAAAGTAACCAGCAAGTTTCATCTTTACTTAATGAAACAAATAATTGGTTCAATGGTTCAGCGGTTGTCTACGGTAAGTCAAAATCTGGGAAGACACACTTATTAAAAATATGGACAGCTAACAATGGCGCTACTTTTCTTAATTGCAATGAGGTAAATAATTGGAAAAATTTGTCATCCAGCTGTAGTTATGCAATTGATGATTTGCATCATCTTAAAGTTGAGAGAGAAAATGATTTTTTTCATTTTTACAATAATTTAGTGCTCAAGAAATTTAAAATACTATGTTCAGTTGACACAGATGCTTACTTTAAAATCTCACTAAATGATTTAAGGTCAAGATTTAATTCATTTACTTCTTCTTTTATAGATGATCCAGACGACAGACTAATAAAAATCTTAATAGTTAAGTTCTTTAGCGATCTTCAATTAAAAGTAGAAACTAATGTAATAGAATATCTCACTAAACGAGTCGAAAGAGATTATTCAAAACTATATCAATTTATGGAAAAAATTAATTTTGCTTCCATGCAAACTAAAAGCAAAATTACTATCCCTTTTTTGAGAGATTTTTTGAATTAATATAATCACTAAATCTACTTAGTTGCTGGTTGTACATTTTTTTATTTTTCTCTAAACCAACCTCTTTACCTTTAGATGCTTTGATTATATTTTTATCTGAAATAACCCAGTTCCTGGGTATATTTAGGTTTTGTGCACAGACCTCTCTCCATTTAGAATATTTTTTTAGTAGAGTTTTTTCTTTTTGAGTAAAATTTTTTATTTTAATTTTTTTATATGCAAACTTTGGATTGTAAATGTCATTATTTTTAGTTAGTTCGTAGTTTTTATTATTAATTTTATTAATTAAGTTTCTTTTTTTTATAAAATTAATTAGATAATTATAAATTCTTGGTAAATATAAAACATCATTTTCTGCATATGCTAGCTGATTTTTACTAAGAGGCCTTGATTCCCAATCTGAAACTTGATATTTTTTAGACAATTTTATTTTAAAAAGTTTTTCCACTAAATTTGTATAGCCAATTTCATCGCCTCCATTTAGTGTATTATAGGCCATTTGAGTGTCAAAAATGTTTTTGATTTTAATATCTAAAGCGTAATTAATTACCTCAATATCTTGCTTGGCTGAATGAATTACTTTTCTGAACTTTTTGTCTATTAATATTTCTTTTAGTTCATTCATATTTATTTGCTTAATTAGAAGCATGTCTACTAAATACACGTTTCGCTGTGTTTTAAATTGAATAGTACATAGTTTAGGCCAGTATGTTCTGTCTCTTTTAAACTCTGTATCTAAATAGATTATCTTCTGTGTTTTAAGTAATTTGCATAGATTTTTGAGAGATTTATTGTCTTGGACTATTTTCATAAATCAAACTATATATGAACTTGAATTTAAAGCATGGCAAAATATAGAACACATAATTGTAACGAGTTAGAGGAAAGCGATGAAAATAAAGACGTCATACTCGCTGGATGGATTAATCGTAAGCGAGATCATGGTAATGTCTTGTTTATTGATTTGCGAGACCATTATGGCGTAACCCAGTGCGTCATTGAAAAAACAAATACAAAACTATTAAAAGAATTTGAAAGTCTAAGGGTTGAGTCCGTTATTAAAATAGATGGTAAAGTTATTAAGCGTGATAAAGAAACTATTAATGAGTCCCTAGCAACTGGTAAAATCGAGATTTCTGTTGATGCGTTAGAAGTTCTTTCTGCTGCAAATGAATTACCAATGCCTGTATTCGGTGAAAATGATTATCCTGAAGAAATTAGATTAAAGTATAGGTTTTTAGACATTAGAAGAGAAGAATTGCATAACAACATTGTATTAAGATCATCTATTATTTCCTATATAAGAGAGTTAATGTCCGAGGCTGGCTTTCTTGAAATGCAGACTCCCATATTAACAGCATCAAGTCCGGAAGGCGCTAGAGATTATCTTGTTCCAAGCAGAATTCATCCTGGAAAATTTTACGCCCTACCTCAAGCACCTCAACAATTTAAACAATTAATAATGGCAGGGGGGTTTGATAAATATTTTCAAATTGCTCCTTGTTTTAGAGATGAAGATGCCAGAGCTGATAGGAGTCCTGGTGAATTTTATCAATTAGACATGGAAATGGCATTTGTTGAGCAAGACGATGTATTTAATGCCATTGAACCAGTTTTATATTCAGTATTTAAAAAGTTTTCAAATTTTAAAGTGTCTGATTTGCCCTTTCCAAGAATTACCTACAAAGAAGCAATGAAAAAGTATGCAACAGACAAGCCAGATTTAAGAAATCCAATTGAGGTATGTGATATTACTCAAGAATTTTCTGATGACGACGTTGAATTCAAAGCTTTCAAAAAAGTTATAGATGCTGGTGGGCGAGTACTAGGGATACCTGCACCAAAATCTTCAATGCAACCAAGAAGTTTTTTTGACAACTTAAACAATTGGGCAAAAAAAGAAATGAATGCTCCTGGTCTTGGCTATATTATTTTTGAAGAAGTAGATGGTATACTTACTGGAAAAGGCCCAATTGCAAAGTTTATACCAAGCAATATTCAATTAGAAATTGCTCAAAAAGCAAATTTAAACTCAGGAGACTCCATATTCTTTGCATGTGATAAAGGTAAGTCGGTATATGATATTGCTGCAGCAGCAAGAAATAAAATCGGAGAAATTCTTGATCTTATCGAAAAAGATATATTTAGATTTTGTTGGATTATAGATTTTCCAATGTACGAGCAGGATAGGGACACAGGTAAAATTGATTTTAGTCATAACCCATTTTCTATGCCACAAGGTGGATTAGAAGCACTAAAAAATAGTGATCCTTTAGATGTTCTGGGATATCAATATGATATTGTTTGCAATGGCATTGAGCTATCATCTGGAGCCATTAGAAATCACATTCCAGAAATTATGTACAAAGCTTTTGAAATAAGCGGTTATACTAAAAAACAAGTACAAGATAAATTTGGGGGAATGATTAATGCATTTTCTTATGGTGTGCCACCTCATGGAGGCATAGCTCCTGGCATCGATAGGATTGTAATGCTTTTAGCTCAAGAAAAGAATATCAGGGAGGTAATTTTATTTCCTATGAATCAACAGGCACAAGACCTCATGATGCTTGCGCCGGCAGAAGTTGATGACAAGACTTTGGATGAGCTGAACCTAAAAGTAATACCTGCTGAAGAAGATTAAGAACAGCCCGTAGTAGCTCCACACGTATCGCATTTGAGACAAGTTCCATTTCTCACCAAAGTAAATGAACCACACTCAGGACAAGCGTCACCTTCGTAGCCCATCATCCTTGCCGCTTGAACTCTACTCATTGATGCATCTGAAGTTCCGGTAGATAAAGCACCACCACTTGACACTGCTTGCTCTGCAGTTACTGCACCCATATCTCCAGAGGAACTTACTACTGAAAGACCATCTTGGCCTCTTAAGTAACCTTGGCTCGATACTTTTTTAACAAGTTTCCAAGGTATCTCATTGTTTTTAAGCGTTCCTTCCTCGGCACCTGTGCCAAGCGAAAAATCAACATCAGTATTATCTGCATGAGCTAGGTCGTTTCTGCCTAAGTAAGAAACTGCTAATTCCCTAAATACATAATCTAGGATTGATGTGGCATTTTTGATTCTATTATTTCCCTGAACAACTCCGGCAGGATCAAATCTCGTAAATGTATATGCCTCTACGTATTCCTCAAGTGGTACTCCGTATTGAAGTCCAATGGAAATAGCTATAGCAAAATTGTTCATTAAACTTCGCAAAAAAGCACCTTCTTTATGCATATCGATAAATATTTCACCTAAACTGCCATCTTCATATTCTCCTGTATGAAGATAAACTTTGTGACCACCAACAATTGCTTTTTGTATATATCCTTTTCTTCGATCAGGGACCTTATTTCTTGATCCATAAACAACTGAATTAACTGCTTCCTGAGCAACAGCAATTGTTTTATCAACTTGAGTTTGTTGAGCAGCAATTTGATCAGATTCTGTAACATCTTCATCCTCAACTAATTTTGATGCAAGCGGCTGACTTAGTTTCGATCCATCTCGGTATAATGCATTGGCCTTTGTTCCCAGCTTCCAAGAGAGCAGGTAGGCTTCATTACAATCTTCTACATTTGAGTCAGCAGGCATGTTAATTGTCTTGGAAATTGCTCCTGAAATAAAGGGTTGAGCTGCTGCCATCATTCTTATATGACTTTCAACAGACAAAAATCTTTTTCCTATTCTTCCACATGGATTAGCGCAGTCAAAAACCGCTAAATGCTCTTCTTTAATATAAGGAGAGCCTTCTAAAGTCATTGTTCCACAACAATATGTATTAGCCTCATCTATTTCTTCATTAGAGAATCCTAAGAAAGCAAGCATATTAAAATTCATATCAGCTATCTGTTCATCAGAAATATCTAGTTTTTCTGAGCAGAACTCTTTTCCAAGAGTGAAGGAATTAAATGAAAATCTTATATCAAAAACATTCTTTAAGTTTTGCTCTAGTAATTCTAGTTGTTCATCTTCAAAACCTTTTTCCTTCAGGGACTCGTGATTAATGAAAGGTGCATCTTTTAAGGTACCGTATCCAACAGCATAATTAATTGTTTCTTCAACTTCTTCATTAGTAT
Organism: Pelagibacterales bacterium SAG-MED32; assembly: GCA_014653725.1. GTDB lineage: Bacteria > Pseudomonadota > Alphaproteobacteria > Pelagibacterales > AG-422-B15 > CACNXQ01. Next base: position 30,234 of record JACWEC010000009.1, read on the forward strand.
ACTGCAGTTGTTTTAATGCTTCTGGAACGGTTCTGTTTATAATTTTAAAGTATCCTCCGCCTGCAAGTTTCTTAAATTTAACCATTGCAAAATCAGGTTCAATTCCAGTTGTATCACAGTCCATAACTAGTCCAATAGTACCAGTAGGGGCTATAACCGTTGTCTGAGCATTCCTATATCCATACTTTTGGCCACCTTCATAAGCTTCGTCCCAAGCTTTTTGAGCTTCCATGCCTAGATTTGTATCTCTTAAATCTTCAACAATAAATGGCACAGGATTTATATTTAGGTCTTCATAACCTTCTGTGTTGCCATAAGCCGCTCTCTTATGATTTCTTATCACGCGAAGCATATTCTTGGCATTTTGCTGATAGCCAGGAAATGGACCTTGTTCAGACGCAATCTCTGCTGAAGTTGCATAAGATATGCCCGTCATCAATGAAGTTATTGCTGCACAGTTAGATCTGCCTTCTTCACTATCGTATGCAACCCCTTTTGACATCAGATATCCACCTAGATTTGCATATCCCAATCCAAGAGTTCGGTATTCATAGGATAATTTAGCTATTTCTTTTGAAGGAAATTGCGCCATCATAACTGATATCTCTAGTATAAGAGTCCAAACTCTGACCGCATGTTTGAATAATGTTGTATCTAGACACTTATTTTCATCCATAAATGTCATTAAATTGAGTGATGCTAAATTACAGGCGGTGTTATCTAAAAACATATACTCTGAACATGGATTTGATGCACGGATTTCACCACTTTCTGGACAAGTATGCCAGTCATTAATAGTTGTATGAAACTGTATTCCAGGGTCTGCACATGCCCATGCTGAATATCCAACCTGATCCCATAATTCTTTTGCGTTTAAAGTTTTATTAATTGAACCGTCAGTTCTGTTAACTAAATTCCATTCTTTATCATTGATAACTGCATCAAGGAATTCATCTGTTACGCGCACAGAGTTATTAGAATTTTGTCCTGATACTGTTACATACGCTTCTGAGTCCCAATCAGTATTATAAGTTTCAAATTCTACTGACTTATATCCTTGTTTTGCAAAATGAATTATTCTTTGAATATAATTTTCAGGAACTTCGTTTCGCCTTGCAGCTATAATTTCTCTTTTAAGAGCAGGGTTTTTTGAAGGCTCAAAGCAGCTTTCTCCATCTGCTTCACAGTTGTGACAAGCACTCATAATGCTTTTAAGATGTTTTGAGCATATTTTTGAACCAGTTACAATGGATGCAACTTTTTGTTCCTCTGTAACTTTCCACTTTATAAATTCCTCTATATCTGGATGGTCAATGTCTACAACAACCATTTTAGCTGCTCTTCTTGTGGTACCACCAGATTTAATAGCTCCAGCTGCTCTATCTCCAATTTTCAGAAAGCTCATCAAGCCAGATGATTTTCCACCACCCGAAAGCCCTTCTGTGGAACCTCTTAAACTAGAAAAATTTGTTCCTGTTCCTGAGCCATATTTAAATAATCGAGCTTCTCTAACCCAAAGGTCCATAATACCGCCATCATTGACAAGATCATCGTCAATGCTTTGTATAAAACAAGCATGGGGTTGGGGTCTTTCATAGGAGCTAGATGATTTAGTAAGTTTGCCGTTTTCATGGTCAACATAAAAGTGACCTTGAGATGGACCATCTATGCCATATGCCCAATTCAGTCCTGTATTGAACCATTGAGGACTATTAGGAGCAATCATTTGATTGGCCAACATATATCTAACTTCATCAAAGAAAGCTTTTGCATCTTCTTCAGAGGAGAAATATCCACCTTTCCATCCCCAATATGTCCAAGCTCCAGCTAGTCTATCAAAAACTTGTTGAGAGTTTTTTTCTGATGAATAATTGAGGTCGCTTGATTCTTCGTCTGCTTCTCTTGGAGACAGCCAAGAGGGTATATTTCTTTCTTCTTTCCTCTTGAGTTTATTGGGAACGCCAGCTTTTCTAAAATATTTTTGTGAGAGTATATCACTCGCAACCTGACTCCATTGTTCAGGCACCTCGAAATCTTTCAGTTCAAAAACGATAGAACCGTCAGGATTTCGTATTTCCGTAGAAACTTTTTTAAATTTAATATTTTGATATGGGGATTGATTATCACTTGTAAATTCTCTATTTATTTTCATTTTTTTTCCTTATTAACAATAGCGCCACAATAGCGGTTTAAATCAAGAACAATCTAAGAATGATTCCGACCGATTTATTACCAGAATGTTAATTGAGTAACTTTCTAGATTTCCAATATTTATTATTTGAAAAATGAAGTCAATATGTTGTGTAAAAAAAATTTATAACCACTACATAATGTGCAAAAAATGTGGCTAATATTAAAATATTCATTAATTTCAATACTTTAAACGGTCACTATAATTTAATTTTTGTTGAAAAAACTGTTAATTTAAATAAAAATAAGCCTTACTTATGTTTAAAGAAATATTTACGTGGTGGAACGGCCAAACGGTTGGAACCCGATTATGGACGTATATAAGCGGCATTCCTGCTGGAGTAGATGGCCAGGGCAATAAATACTTCCATAATAAAAAAGATACTAAGAGGTGGGTTATATACGCTGGTGAAGTCGAATCTACCTATGTCAATCCAGAGTGGAATAATTGGTTAAGGTTCACGTCTAATGTAAAGGTCTCAGAAGACAAAAAGTATAAATGGCAGAAAAATCATCTTTCAAAT